>CAZPZE010000160.1:0-4048 GCA_964590625.1 uncultured Solibacteraceae bacterium | reverse complement strand
CCGCGTGCTGCGGCCCGGCGGGAAGCTGGCGATCATCGACAAGAGCGCCGCCCAGTGGGGGCGCCTCAAAACACCCGAATGGGAGCGCTGGTTCGACCGCCGCCAACTCGAACGCCTCCTCGCCCGGCACTGCCGGAGCGTGGGGAGCGAGCCGATCTCCTACTGGGAGGATGTCGCCCCGGACGGCCTGTTTTACGTCTGGTTCGCCGAGAAGTAGCGTCGCACGTCCTTCAGGAGAACGAACAGATGCATCGGGTCGCTCGGTGAAGCAATGAAGTCGAACCGTTCGCAGAAGCGCCTTGCTTCCTCATCTTTCGCGTGCACCGCGAAAGCTCCTATCCCGGCGATGTCCGCGCCTGCACAGTTCGAAGCATGGCGTCGCGCAGCAGCCCCTTACCGACACCGCGCCCCTGCCATCGCCGGTCCACGGCGAGCCGCGCCAGCAACATGATCGGGACCGGATGGCGCGCCAGGCTTTTGGTCAGGCGCTCCGGTGCGTCCTCCCGCAATACCTGCCCGACCGCAAGCGTGTAGTACCCGGCGATCGAATCGTCTTCCATTCCGACGTAAGTCTGGGCGGCACCAGCCTGCTGATTGGTCCATGCGAAACGGATCAAATAGCGATTCAGTTCCTCGCGCCCACAGTCGAACTTTTCGATGGGGTGATCGGGCTGGAGCTTTACAATACGGCGGCCGGTCACGCCGTCACTGATCCTGACCGCTGTCGAAGAATCCGGGCTCCGTCAGCAGGCGCTCCATGCGGGGCAGGGCTCGTGACGGAGCGTCAAGCGCGGCCAGGAAGGATTTCCAGTCGGCGGAATTGAGGCCGAAGGTCTGGCGGTCCGCCAGCGCCTCATCCGCGCGCTCGAGAGCGCTCTCCAGCACGAACTCGCTGACCGAGCGGTGCGAAGCCGCCGCCGCGGCGCGTAACCTGCGCTTCGCGTCGCGGGTCAGCCGCAAATCCAGCTTTTCGTTACGGGTGGCGCGCCCGGGCATCGGGGGTCTCTGCTCTCACCCTATCATGCCAGACTTTGTCATGACAAGTTTTCACCCCCGAAGCGATCCCGCAGCAGCTCTCTCATATACTTTTAGATACATATGGCAGATGGCGAGGCCGCCCTCGGCGAGCCCACGAACTTTCCCGTCGTGTTGCCCCACGAACAGCCTACCTGGCAGGTGGCTCTCAATTGGATCTGCGCGATCCTGATCGCCATTGTGTTTCTCGTCGCCGGCCTTTGGAAAGCGACTGATCCCACGGCAGCTGCGGTCCGGCTGGCGCAGGCCAGGGTTCCGGAATCCCTCAGTGTGCTGGCGGCGGTGCTGTTCGGAATCGCCGAGACGTTCACCGGCATTCTGCTGCTGATGCCGCGCTTCCGGCGCTGGGGTTCCGTGTGCGGGTCCCTGCTCCTCATTTCCTTCATGGTTTTTATCGGGATTCACTACCAGGAGCTGATTGGAACCGATTGCTCCTGCTTCCCCTGGATTAAACGCGCGGTCGGCCCCCAGTTCTTCATCGGCGATGGCGCGATGCTGCTGCTGGCGATCGGCGCCGGATTGTGGTCGAGCCGCCCGCACAGCCTGCGCGGCGCAGCCCTCATCCTTGCCGCCGTCGCTGTGTTCGCGGGGATTTCCTACGGGTTTGACGCGACCCGCCACACCGGCACCGCCGCGCCGCCCACTATCGCCGCCGAACAAGGCCCGCCGATCCCCCTCACCGAGGGCAAGGTCTTCATCTTTTTCTTCGACCCGCACTGCATGCATTGCTTCGCAGCCGGCAAAAAGCTGGGGACGTTCGACTGGAACGGTACCCGCGTGGTGGGTGTGCCGGTGGTCAGCCCGGAATCGGCAGACGGCTTCATGACTAAGACCGGTCTCGCCGCCAAAGGGCCGGTTTCCACCGACGCCGACGCCCTCCGCAAGATCTTCAAGTTCGATACCGCGCCCGCCGCGGTTGCGCTCGAAGACGGACACGAAAAAGCTATGCTGCTCCAGTTCGAAGATCAGGAGCCCGGCGCGACGCTCCGCCGGTTAGGCTTTATTCGGTAGATATCGCCTCGTATAACTCCCTGTAACAATGCGACTCCGAACCGCACTCAGTAGTCGGAGGCGCAGGTTAGGCTGCGTTATCAAACCGGGGCGGCTTCGGAGGCGCTCAGGTTCATATCGGATGCGGGGACGTCTCGGAGGCGCTCCCGCCACTGCAAAACGAAGGAGACGCTCGGAGGCAGTCTCCTCGTTTTGTTTCAGGGCCGGATTTAATAGAGCAGGCGCGTGCGAATCGTGCCGGGCACGCCGTCGAGACGCTTGCGCAGCTGGGTCGAAGAGCCGCTGGCGGGATCGATATCGATCACCACATAACCGATCTGCGCATTGGTCTGCAGGTACTCGGCCGCTACGTTGATCTTCTCTTCCGAAAAGATCGCGTTGATGCCGGAGAGCACGCCTGGCTGATTCCGGTGAATATGCAGAATGCGGTGCTTGCCGACATGCGCCGGCAGTGACACTTCGGGGAAATTGACCGCGGCCAGCGTCGAACCGTTGTTGCTGAACCGGATCAGCTTGTCCGCCACTTCCTTCCCGATATTGCGCTGCGCTTCTTCCGTGCTGCCGCCGATGTGCGGCGTCAGAATCACATTGTCGAAGTGCTGGAGCGGCGATTCGAACGGCTCTCCGCTTTTCGGCTCCTTCGGAAATACATCGAGCGCGGCCGCGCCGATGTGGCCGGACTTCAGCGCTTCCGCCAGCGCATCGATGACGACCACCGTGCCCCGCGACGCGTTGATCAGCTTCGCGCCCGGTCTCATCCGGCCGATCTGCTCCGCCCCGATCATGTTGTGGGTCGCCGGCGTCTCCGGCACGTGCAGCGTCACGACGTCGGACTGATCGAGCAGTTCCTCGAGCGACTCCGCCTGCGACGCATTTCCCAGCGCCAGTTGCTTATCGATGTCGTGGAAGATCACGCGCATGCCAAGCGCTTCGGCGAGCAGTCCCACCTGCGTCCCGATGTGGCCATAGCCGATGATGCCGAGCGTCTTTCCGCGGACTTCGTGCGAGCCCGACGCGGTCTTCGGCCACTGCCCGCGATGCACCTGCGCATTCCGCCACGGAATGCCGCGCATCAGGAAAATCATTTCGGCAAGAACCAGTTCGGCGACGCTGCGCGTATTCGAAAACGGCGCGTTGAACACCGGCACGCCCTTCTGCTGCGCGGCCACCAGATCCACCTGATTGGTGCCAATGCAGAAGCAGCCGAGCCCCACCAGCTTCTCAGCCGCATTGAGCACTTCAGCCGTCATGTGGGTAGCCGAGCGAATGCCGATGAACGCGGCTTTCTTCACCGCCGCCAGGAGTTGCTTTTCGGGCAGCGATTTCGGGTGGTATTCGATGTCGCTGTATCCATCGGCGCGGAAGGCGTCGACAGCGCTCTGGTCCACGCCTTCAAGCAGCAGGACATGGATCTTGTCTTTATCGAGAGAATTGGTCTTCACTGAACGAATGGGTCCCTTTAAAAACCGATGCCGCGCGAAGCCCCGAAGATTCCGGGACCTCGCGCGGCACTGGCTGACTGACTACAATACGGTGCTGCCGGTTACCTGGGGCAACCGACCTTCGAGACGGCGGCGGTCGGAACCGGCGTCGCACCCGAAAGTTCGGCGGGCATCTGAGCGCCACTCGGGATGATCCAGACTTCCACGCGGCGGAACTGCGCGTTCTTGTCGGATTCCCTGATCGCCTGGCCCGACCGCTCCTTCACGTTGGTGGAGGAACCGCAGAGCGCAGGACGCGGCGTCGAGGTCTGATCCGTGTCGGCATCCTTCGACAGGATGCGGGAGAGATCCAGCGACGGGCAGATGCCCTTGCCGGCGCTCAGGACCGCGGCCGCATTGATCACGCGGGCATTGGCCAGCGTCTTCGACCGTTCTTTCGAATCGCGGTGGCCGATCAGGACAACCTTCGCGCCCGGATCGTTGCGCAGCATCGGAGTGAGTTCTTCGAGCAGCAGACGCTTGCCGCAGTTGTTCACGCGCGAGCTGTTGTTCGGGAAGAC
>CAZPZE010000159.1:0-1562 GCA_964590625.1 uncultured Solibacteraceae bacterium | reverse complement strand
TGATCGTCTCGAACCTGATCGCGCCCAAGCCGGTGGCCTTCTACGTGCCGGGGCTTTCGAAATGGATCGGTCCGCTGACGGTGAGCGCGGCCCAGATGCTGTTCCCGATCACTTACATCTTCGGCGACGTTTTCACCGAGGTCTACGGCTACAGTGCGAGCCGGCGCGCGATCTGGACCGGATTTCTGGCGAGCGGAATCATGGCGGTCTTCGGGATGTTCGCGATCTGGCTCCCGGCCGCGCCGGGCTTCAAAAATCAACAGGCGTACGAGATTATTTTCGGCGTGGTGCCACGTAACGTGGCAGGGAGCCTGCTCGCGTATTGGTGCGGGGAATTCGCGAATTCGCTCACGGTGGCGAAGATGAAGGTGCTGACGAACGGGCGTTTCCTGTGGACGCGAACGCTGGGCTCCACGGTGGTGGGCCAGGCGGTCGATACCACCATCGTCATCATCGTGATTTTCTGGGGCAGTCCGGTGAGTGAAATGGTGAATCTGATTGTCTCGGGGTATCTCTTCAAAGTGGTGTATGAGGCGATCATGACGCCCGCGACTTACTGGGTCGTGAATACGCTGAAGCGGCGCGAGGGCGTTGACTTTTTCGATCGTTCCACCAATCTCAATCCGTTTGCGATCGGCGCGCCTGTCGCCCCGGTCGTGGTTCAGGAGGAATAAAGGATGAAGCTCCGGCATCTCGTGCTTCCGATTGTGCTCGCGGCCGCGGCGCATGCGGCGACGATTCACAAATCGAGTTTCGGCGAGGTGGCCGACGGCACGGCCGTTGCGCTGTTCACGCTTTCGAACGGTAAAGGAATGGAAGCATCGGTCACGACCTGGGGCGGCGCGCTGGTTTCAGTGAAAACGCCGGACCGCACGGGCAAGATGGGCGATGTGGTGCTCGGGTACGACAATGCCGCGGAGTATGAGAAGGGGAAGGCGTATTTCGGCGCGCTGATCGGGCGGTATGGAAACCGCATCGGGCATGCGCAGTTCACGCTTGATGGAAAAACCTATCACCTGCCGAAGAACGATGGAGATAATTCACTGCATGGCGGCACGCGGGGATTCGACAAGCATGTGTGGACGGCGCGCGAACTGCCGGGCGGTGCGCTGGAACTGCAGCTTGTGAGCAAGGATGGCGATCAGGGGTATCCTGGGACGCTGACGGCGACCGTGACGTATACGCTGACCGAAAACAACGTCCTGCGGATTCGCTATCAGGCGACGACGGACAAGCCGACGGTCGTGAACCTGACGAATCATTCGTATTTCAATCTGAAAGGCGATGGCGATATTCTGGGCCATCTCGTGATGCTGAATGCGGATAAATACACGCCGGTTGATTCGGGGCTGATTCCAACCGGCGAACTGAAGGCGGTGGATGGGACTCCGTTCGATTTCCGCAAACCGAGGACGTCGGGTGAGCGGATCAATCAGCCGGACGAGCAACTGAAGCTCGGCCATGGCTACGATCATAACTGGGTGCTGAACCGGGAGGGTCCGGGGCTGAGTCTGGCGGCGCGGATCGAGGAGCCGGGCGTTTCGGGGCGCGTGATGGAGATC
>CAZPZE010000158.1:0-2735 GCA_964590625.1 uncultured Solibacteraceae bacterium | reverse complement strand
GCGATTCTGAACGGGAATCCGTCGGTTGAGGCCGGTTATCTGAACGATCCGACGAAGTACAGCACGCTGCGCTCAGCGCTGGCGGTGCCGCTCGATGGCGTGAATGGCGTGCTCGGCGTGCTGGCGCTGTACCGGGCGGAGCGCGACGCGTTCAGTAAAGAGAATCTGCGCATCCTGCAGGCGATCAGCTCGAAGGTCGCGCTGGCAGTCGAGAATGCGCTCAGCCAGCGGCAGATGGAAACTTCGATCACGACGGATTATCTGACGAATCTGCCGAATGCGCGGTCGCTGTTCCTGTCGCTCGATCATGAGGTTTCGCGGGCGGCGCGGACGGAATCGTCGCTGGCGATTGTGGTGGCCGATCTCGACGGGTTCAAGCAGATCAACGACCGGTTCGGGCATCTGGCGGGCAACCGCGTGCTGCGCATCGTGGCGAACGGTCTCCGCGAGCACTGCGGGCCGAACGATTACGTGGCGCGGCTGGGCGGCGACGAATTCGTGATGCTGATTCCGTACACGGCCGATGAGGACGTGGAGACGAAGATCGAGCATATGCGCAGTGTGGCGCGGAAGGCCGGTGAGTCGACGCCGGAGCCGAGTTATCTGGCGATCAGCGTCGGGATCGCGCACTTCCCGGATGACGGGACGGACGCGGAGCAACTGCTGGCGGAAGCCGACCGCCGCATGTATAAGGGCAAACAGCAGCGCAAGAAGGAACGCGCGTCGATGATTGCTCTTGCCGGACCGGTTTCCGGCGAGTTTGAATCCACCCCGATCTCTGCCGCCGTGTCATGAGCGATCACGGGCGTGCCGCGCACCGAAAGAGAACGACTCTGGCGCGCCGGCTGACCCACAGCGTTATTGCGCTGATTCTTGCCGTTGTGGTGGGGGGATTTCTCGCCGCGGCGCTTGTTCGATACAGTCCCGGATTTGAAATTGACGACAATGCGTGGAATCCGCAGATCAGCGCGGCCACGGCGGCGGCGATCCATGCGCGGCGGGAGTATGAGAACGAACTGCCGCGATTTTATGTCCGGTATCTGGCGATGGCGGTGCGGGGGAACTTCGGGGAATCGGATTCCTTCCATGTGCCGGTGAGCGACCTGCTGCGCGAGCGCGCGGGCGTGACAGGCGAACTGCTGCTGTGGGGCGTGGGCGGCGGGATGCTGCTCGGCGGATGGCTGGCGTGGCTGGCGGTGTGGCCGCGGAGTGCGGCGCTGGCGGTGACGTCGGCCACGACGAGCGGGCTGCTGCTGGCGATTCCACCCGCGGTGATGGCGCTGGCGTTTTTCCTGTGGGGCGCGCCGGTGGCGCTGGCGGCGGTGCTGGCAATTTTGCCGCGCGTTTATGGGACGATGCGGTCGGTGTGGAGTGAGTTGTATCAATCGGGCGCGCTGCTGGCGGCGCGGGCGCGCGGTGTGGGGCGCGGGGCGCTGGGGTGGCGATATGTGATTCTTCCCGCGGCGCCGCAGTTGATTGCGCTCACGGGCGTGGCGTTCGTTACCGCGTTCGGCGTGCTGATTCCGGTGGAGGCGATCTGCGATGTGCCGGGAATCGGGCAACTCACGTGGAAGGCCGCGGTAGCGCGCGATCTGCCGCTGCTTTGCGGGCTCGCGCTGATCATTACTTTCATCGTGGCGGCGGTGGCGTCATTCGGCGATTGGGTGGAAGGCGTGGAGCCGGTATGACGTGGGTGCGGCGCGCGGCGGTGGTGATTTTGATTCTGGTTGCGCTGGGCGCGCTGTTCGGTCCGGCGTTTGCGCCGTATTCGTACAGCGAGCAGTTCCGCGATGCGCCTTCGGCTTCGCCGGGCGGACGGTTTTTGCTGGGAACGGATGAGATCGGGCGCGACCGTTTTTCCCGGCTGCTTTATGCGACGCGCATTTCGATTGTGCTGGCGCCCGCGGCCGCGGCGGTTTCGATTGTGCTCGCGCTGTTGATTGCGCCGCTCGGCGCGCGGCGGGGATTGCTGCGTCCCGCGGTTTCGGTGTTCACGACGATTTGTCTGGCGCTGCCGTGGATTTTTCTGTTCATCATTCTGCGCTCGGAACTGCCGCTGAATACGAATCCAGTGCTTTCGGTGCTGGCGACGTTTGCGCTGATGGGAGTGGCGGGGTGGGCGTGGCCGGCGCGGGTGTTCGCGGCGGAGATCGGGCGGATGGAGAATTCCGGCTGGCTGCTGCATGCGCGGGCTTGCGGAATTCCGGCGAAGCGGATTGCGATTGTGCATGCGTGGCCGCATCTGCGGTCTGTGGCGCTGGCGCAGTTCCGCGTGCTGGTGCCAGCGTATATATTGGCGGAGGCGAGTCTGGGGCTGCTGGGACTGGGCGTGCCGGAGCCCCTGCCTTCGTGGGGAAATCTGCTGGGGGATTTGCGGCATCCGGATCTGGTGCGATCGAATCCGTGGATTGTGATGCCGCTGGTGTTGCTGATTGCGGTGATGATTTGTCTCGAAACGCTGGGATCCGCGCCCATGGGGGAAATCGAATGATGCGACGAGGTGTGGTGGCGCTGGCCCTGTTGTGTGCGGCGTGCGGGAGCGGGCGGAAATCCGGCGAGGTGCGGGATCAACTGCGGATTTCGGTTTCAGGCGATCCGAAGTCGTTCGATCCGCTGCTGGCGATCGAGGACGCGTCGGACACGGTGCGCTATCTGACGGCGGGCGTGCTGGTGCGGGTGAATCGCGCGACGGATGCACTGGAGCCGGAACTGGCGGAATCGTGGAAGATGAGCGA
>CAZPZE010000157.1:0-7357 GCA_964590625.1 uncultured Solibacteraceae bacterium | reverse complement strand
CCCAGTTTCATCGCCGTGAGGCGCAGGGCGCTCAGAATTACCTATTTTGCGACGGAAAGTAGCTAGCATCGTATTTCCACTCATGTTCGAACCTGTCAATCGTTTTATGAAGCAGCAAACGAATCAAGTCGTTTTCTCCTGTCACTGCTGGTGAGACGGGACAGCCGTCCGGACTGTGACATGAAAAAACGGCGGTCTAGACTTCCGCGCTGCGAGCCGCTGTACAAGGGAACCCACTCGCCTTCCACGCATCGAACCCGCCGGTCAGGTTTGCGATATCGCGGAAGCCGGCGCGCCGCAAGATGCTGGTGGCGATGGAGCTTCGATAGCCGCCTTTGCAGTGGACCACCAGCAACTTACCGGGATCCAGCTCCGCGAATCTGGACCCGAGCGTTCCCAGCGGAATGCACGATGAGTTCTCGATCGCACCACTGCTCGTCTCACTCAGCTCACGAACATCGATGACCGTAATGCGATCGGGTTCCTGATTGCGCAGCTCGAAGAAATCCTGAACCGGGATCTGGGGGATATAGTCCAGCTCGAAGCCGCTCGCGATCCACCCGGCGACCCCGTCCGCCAGATACCCCACGACATTCTCCACTCCGACGCGAGCCAGCCGTATCTGCGACTCCCGCACGTGCTCGGAATCCTCGCCAACGATGATCAATCTCGTGTCGAGCCCCAGAATTCGCGCGGCCCAGGAAGCATACTGTCCCGTCAGCCCGATGTGAATCGATCCCGGGACATGCGCCACGGCGAACTCCATGGCGGGCCGCGTGTCCACTACAATCGCGCCCTCTTTCTGCAGCCGCACGACTTCGGGCGCCGCTAGCGCTGCCAGCGGCGGCAGTTCCGAAAGAGGCGCCGCGCCCCGGCGGTTCAGATCCACTTCCTGCGCGAAATACTCAGGCCGCGCCGGAAGATCGTCAGTCAGCAGATGGACGAATTCCTCAGTGGTCCGTGCCTGCAAAGCATAATTGGACCGCCGCTGCTTTCCAATTGTCGACGAGCTTTCCGAGCTCATCGAACGCCCGCATAGCGACCCGGCCCCGTGCGCGGGAAAGATCTCCGTGTCATCCGGAAGCGTCAGCAGCTTTTCATGCAGGCTCTGGAAAAGGATCGCCGCGAGTTGCTGGGGAGTATGAGTGGGTGAAAGATCGGGCCGTCCGACATCGCCAACGAACAGCGTGTCTCCGGTGAAGACCGACGCGGGCCGATCGGGTAGCCCGGTGTCTGTCATCAAAACGCAGATGCTTTCGAGCGTATGTCCGGGCGTCTGAAGAAATCGCAGGCGGCATTGTCCGAACGCAATCTCGTCCCCATCCGCCACCGCGACATGAGGAAACTCCGCGCCTGACCCCGCGCCGAGATAAATCCGTGCGCCGGTGCGCTGCGCCAGTTCCAGATGACCGGAGACAAAGTCCGCATGAACGTGCGTCTCGATAATGGATTCGATCTTCCATCCCTTAGCCGCGGCGGCCTCAAGGTAGATATCGACATCACGCTGCGGATCGATCACCGCCGCAACGCCATCCGAGCCCACCATGTACGAAGCATGGGCCAGACACCCCAGATAGAATCGCTCGATTTGTACCGGCTCCATGCATCCTCCCGATCAGCCTAAGCTTAGGAGGCTAGCACAATACCCCGTGCTGGATCAGCGATTTCCCGAAACACAAGCTCGTCTCGGGTGATGCGAGATATTCCCCAAACAGCGGAATCCGCGCATACCCGAGGCCCTCATACATCCGGATCGCAGCGGGCCGGCGTATTCCGGTTTCCAGCACGACTCGCGTGACCCCCAGCGTCAGAGCCTCATTTTCGAGAGCCCCCACCAACGCCTTCCCAATCCCTCGCGCGCGCACCGTCGGATCCACATACATGCGCTTCAGTTCCGCCGTCTCCGCCGCAATGCGCCGCACCCGACCGCCAAACCATCGAGATACGCAATCAGGAAAGCGCCCTGCCCGTCCGCGACCTGCTCAACGTCGAGCGAGAAGTGCGTCGCGCCGGCTTCGGGAAAAAGCGCCGCCAGTTCTAGATTGAGCGGCGTAATCAAACGGACGGCATCGGGCGACCCCAGCCCGCTCTTTCGAATTTGCATCCCTTTCATCCTTCGCGGCACCCCGCACCGAATTCAATTCGGCGACGGCTTTTCCACACTCTCGATAAGAACCGCCGGCTGAATTGCCCTGGATGTCTCCATCCGCAGCCCGAGTTGTTGCGGCATCGCGGAAAAAATCGAAGACTCCCGCGTATCCGGGTCGCCCGATGGATCGAAGGACATCGGCGAAAAACGAAGATCAATTCGGTAACGCGCAGTGAGCCCCGTTGCATCAATGACCTTCCGCTTCAGATAAATGGATAGAAACGCGGCAAAATCCGCCATATCGACCGAATCAAACGATATCGAAGTTTGCCCGGAACTCATCCCGCCCTCCGGTTCCTTTGTTTCCGGCATCTTTGTGCCACCCTTTGCAACCAGAAGGCGATAGACAGACGCCTCTCCCGATATTAGCCGTGCCTGCAGATGGAATCTGTCCGCGAGCATGGACTGAATCATCAGTGGTATCCGGAAACCGTCTGTGCCGGCCGGAAACCGCGCATCGATGTCCCATCCCGCCGTGGTCTGCCAACCGCTTGCGCCCGTGACCTGATACCGCTCCACACGCCATCCCAGCGCCACCAGATCGACCACGGTAAGGTTCCTGAGTTCGTACCACCCCGGATGCATTCGGTCCACACTGGACCGTTGCAGTGGATCGGCAGGCTTGATGGAGACGACGTCAAACGACGGCGCTGCCGAAATCTGCGCCAGGCATATCGAGCCGAAAATCAAAGCCGCAGCGATGGCAGCCGCTTTCATCGTCGATTCAGTCTAGCCGAAGACCGCCACCAATTGAAAAAGGGCTCCGGTCTGACCGGAGCCCTTTCCTGCAAACTCTGATCGTTCCTTACAGCGTCTTCAGATACGCCAGCAGATTCGCCCGGTCCGCATCCGACAAAATATCCTTCGTGAACGGCGGCATCCCGTTCCCGCCCGTCTGGATCTTCTCCGTCACGCTCGCATCATTCGTCGCCTTGCCGGTCGTGCTGAGCTTCGGCCGCTTGTACAGACCCTTCAGACCCGGACCCATCTTCTTATCCGTCGACGTCGCTTCGTGGCACAGGCCGCACTTTTCATCGAAAACGGCCTTGCCCTTCGCGGCGTTGCCCACAGGCCCTTTGGCCGCGCCCTGTCCCCAGGCCGCCACCGATCCCGCCAGCAGGCAGATCAAACTTAAATATTGAATTTTCTTCATGATGGGTGAGTAGGTCTCCTCAAACATTCTACAAAATGAATAACGCGGCCCTGCCCGTCAGGGTTCCCCACCGCAGGCCCAAACGGGCGAGGATAATAGGATTTTAATTTTTCTCCCGTGTGGAAACTACGCGCACTTCTACTGACGGCACCCGCCATCATCCTCACCACCCTCATGATGGGCCTGATCTCACTCCTGGCCTCTGTATGGGACGGCACAGGTTTCACCCAGCATCGCCTCGCGCGCTTCTGGGCGCGCATCCTTTTGGCGGTCGGATTCGTACGCTGCCGCGTTTCCGGCATCGAGAAGCTCGACCCCAGCCGTGGCTACGTCCTCGTCGCGAACCACGCCAGCTATTTCGACACCCCGGCGATCCTCTCCTCCATCCCGCTGCAGTTCCGCTTTTACGCCAAACACGGCCTCTTCTCCATCCCGCTGCTCGGTGGACACCTCAAGCGCGCCGGCCACCTGCCCGTCATCCGCGATGACCCGCGTTCGTCGCTCAAAACCATGAGCGAAGGCGCCCGCATCGTCAGTGACCGCCGCGTCTCGCTGCTCCTCTTCCCCGAAGGCGGACGAACACCCGTCCGGATGCGCCCCTTCAAAGAAGGCGCGGCGTACATCGCCATTAAAGCCGGCGTCCCGATCGTCCCCATCGGCCTCGTCGGCACCCGCCGCATCCTCCCGATGCACTCCATGATGGTCCGCGGCGGCGAAATCGGCATCATCGTTGGCGACCCCATCGAAACCACCGGCCTCACCATACGCGACCGCGCGCAGCTCAACCGGCGGTTGCAGGATCTGGTCTCCGCCATGGCGGGCGAAACCGTCGGCCCTTCGGAAGAAGACGAAGCCGCCGCCAACGCGTAATACACTGGCAGAGCGATGAATACGATTCCGGAAGTTCTGCGTCACACGGCGGCCAAATATCCTGACCGCCTCGCGCTCCGGCAGCCCGGCAAGTCGGGCGTTCAGACGTGGACCTGGAAGCAATATCTCGAAGCCGCCGAAGAAATCGCCGCTGGACTCCACCACCTCGGGCTGGGCCGCGGCGATCACATTGCCATCTGCTCGGAAACGCGCGCCGAGTTCTACCTCGTCGATCAGGGCATACTGATGAACAACTCGGTCGCGGCAGCGCTCTACCCGAGCTATCCGCCCGCCGAACTGATCCGTACCATCGAGCTCGCCGAAGCCAAAGCGCTGTTCGTGGAAGATCCGAAAATGTTCGCCGCCCTTCGCAGCGCGCCCGTCCGGCATTTCATCCTGATGACCGGCGAAGCCGAGGGCGCCATCTCACTCGCCGATCTTCGCAGCCACGGCCGCTATGCCGCCGAAATCTCGCCCGAAGACAACGCGATCCTCTACCTGACTTCCGGCGCGACCGGCGATCCAAAGCGCGTCATCACCACCCACGGCGCGGTCGTCGCCAACATCCGGATGGGGCCGCACGTCATCCATCTCACGCCCGAAGACAGCACGATTGCATTCCTCCCTTCCGCGCACATCGCCCAGCGCGTCGTCGTGGAAATGCTTCCGCTGCTCACCGGCACGCAGGTCTCCTTCGCGGAAAGTCTCTCCAGACTTCCCGGCGAACTGAAAGCGGTCAAGCCGACCTTCTTCCTCGCCCCGCCGCGCGTCTGGGAGCGGATGTACACCAGCATCCGCACCGAAGTTGCGAAGAAACCACCAGCGGCGCAGAAAGCCTTCAACGCAGCCGTCAACCTGGGACGCACCGTCGCCCGCCTCAAGCGCGAAGGCAAACGCGTGCCGTTCTACATGAGTTTTCTTCTCGGCCTGGCCGATCGTAAAATCTTCGCGCAGATTCGCGAACGCCTCGGCGGCCGCATCAAAGGCGCGATCTCCGGCGCCGCCCCGCTTTCCGCCGATCTCGCGGAATTCTACGAAGCCATCGGCATGCCGCTGATCGAAGGCTATGGACTCACCGAAGGCGGCGTGGCCGCGCTCAACCCGATGAACGCACCCCTCCCCGGCAGCATCGGGAAGGCGCTGCCGGGCGTCGAATTCCGCGTGGGTGAAGAAGGCGAGCTTCTCCTCCGCAGCCCCGCGCTCTCGAAGGGCTATCACAACGATCCTGCCGCCACCGCCGAGCTGATCGAAGACGGCTGGCTGCACACAGGCGACGTCGGCACCATCGACGAGCAAGGCTACATCCGCATTACCGGCCGTAAGAAAGAGCTGATTGTCTCTTCGAACGGCAAGAAAATCTTCCCCGGCCGCGTCGAGACGCTGTTCAAATTCGAGCCGCTCATCAGCCAATTGCTTCTCGCGGGCGATAAGCTGCCGCACCTCGTCGCGCTCTTCACCATCCAGCCCTCGGTCGCCGAAACGCTTCCCGGCGCAGCCGCGCCGCTCCACGAATCCCCCGCCGTTATTGAAGAAGTGGACCGCATCGTCAAGCGCATCAACAAGCAACTCGCCCCGTTCGAGCAGATCAAGCGCTTCCGCATTCTCCATCGCGATTTTTCCATCGATTACGGCGAGGTGACCGCCACCATGAAGGTCCGCCGCAAGCAGGTGATGGAGAACTTCCGGGCTGAGTTAGAAGACCTTTATCAACGAAGCGCCTCCGGCCGCGGCGGCGAATAATCTTCAGGAAACCTTCAGAATCTTCGGCTACTTTCGGTGCATGAAATCACTGTTGCTGATTCCCGCCCTCGCCCTCGCCGCGTCGGCCGCCCCCACCTATAAGGTCGTCGCCAATATCAAAATCGGCGGCGCCAACCGTACCGACTACACCTACTGCGACAGCGTCAACCATCGCCTCTACGTCTCGCACGGTACACAAACCGAAGTGATCGATACCAATACCGATAAACTCGTCGGCACCATTCCGGATACGCAGGGCGTCCACGGCATCGCCATCGCCACCGACCTCGGCAAAGGCTTCACCAGCAACGGCACCACCAACAACGTAACGGTCTTCAACATCTCGGATCTCAAAGTCACCGGCAAAATCAACACCGGCCAGAATCCGGATTCCATCATCTACGAGCCCGTCACCCACCGCGTTTTCACGTTCAACGGGAAGAGCAATGATTTCACGATCATCGACGCGAAGACCGGAACCGCCGTGACTGCCTCGGTTCCGCTGAACGGGAAGCCTGAGTTCTCGCAGGTCGATGGTAAGGGTCACGTGTTCGTCAACCTCGAAGATAAGAGCGAAGTCGTCGAAATCAACGCGCAGGACGGCGTAATCATGAAGCGCTATTCCATCGCTCCCTGCGAAGGCCCCAGCGGCCTCGCCATCGATCTTTCGAAGATGCGACTCTTCTCCGTTTGTGACAAAGTCATGGCGATCAGCGACCCCGCCGCGGGCAAAGTCATCGCGACCGCGCCCGTGGGCGCCGATCCTGACGGCGTCGCCTTCGACGACGGCTACGCCTTCAGCGCCAATCGCGACGGCGCAGTGACGATGGTCGGCGAAACCTCGCCCGGCAAGTACGGTGTCATCGCGACCATCCCAACGAAAGTCGGCGCCAAGACGATCAGCGCCGATCAGAAAGCCCACAAACTCTATCTGCCCGCGTGGGACACCAAGCCCGCCGCCGGCGGAGGCCGCCCGGCCGCAGTGCCCGATACCTTCGGAATTATCGTGCTCGGCCGTTAACCCGGCGAGCGCCCGGGACGTATTACCGACTCCGGGGCATGTCGCGCAAACTGACACTTCTGTTTCTCGCGGCCGCGCTCACAGTGCGGCCGCAGTCGTTTGAGCTCGCCCCCGTCAGGCCCACGCCGGAATCCAGCCCTCCCGCGTCCATCCGCACCCTGCCCGGCGGCCGCCTCGAAACCCAGAACGTCACGCTCCGCATGCTGATCAAATGGGCCTGGGATCTCGATGATGACCGCCTCTCCAGCGGCCCGAAATGGCTCGATGACGTGCATTACGACGTCATCGCCCAGGCGCCTGCCGGACCCATTCCGCGGGGCGCGTACTATCGCATGATGCAGAACCTGCTCCGCGACCGTTTCCATCTCACCACCCACAACGAAACCCGCGATCTCACCGCCTACGAATTAGTGATCGATAAATC
>CAZPZE010000156.1:0-4215 GCA_964590625.1 uncultured Solibacteraceae bacterium | reverse complement strand
CGCCGAAATGTTCCGCCAAATCAGTGGCGGTGGAGAAGGTGGGTTGCGATATCCGGCCAGAATTCGCGGAAAACGTTGGTCAGGGCATCTCGGCCGATAGCGTAGGCATATTTCGCCGCCAGAGAGCTGACGGTCCGGTCGCTAGCCGGGTAGTAGGTAGCCGAGATTCCCTGGGCGATGCCACGGCCGAGGAGTTCGGAGGCATTGAAACTGTTGTGGCCGTGGTAATCCGGCGTGATCAGGACACGCGACGCGGCGTAGATCGCGCGCTTCATGAAAGGCCCCTCGCCTTTGGCGAAATACCGCTCATCCTGATGGAATACGGTCGGCAACGCAAAAATGACGAGATAGTTGCCATCGGTCTTGTCGACGAATCCGCGCCAGCAATACCGGCCATACCCCTTGAATCCCTCGCCAAGCTTCGGGTGGGCGTCTGACCACTCGGCCATGGCCGAAGTCACGCCAACGAAGATGAACGACGAATAATCAAAGCTGTTCTGGGTGGCGAGTTTGAAAGCCTGCCCGGCGGTGGGCGGAGGCGGAATTGCCCCGGCGCTCACGGCGCGGTAGTTGGGCATGAGTCCGAGGATTCGCTTCGGCTGCTGTTTCGAAAGCGGCACCGGGCTTTGCGCCGCCGTCTGATCGGGCGACGCGGCTGCAGGGGCAGTCTGGGCGTTGTCCGCCGCCGGAGGAGCCGGCTCCTGGGCGAAGGCGAAGGTTCCGAACAGCGCGAGCGCGAAGAAGAGACGGTACAAGATTTTCACTCCCACTCGTTACCACCAGGATAGTACGGGTACCCTCCTGGCAGCCGGAACCGAAGTTCTACGAGCGAGAATTGGGAGGTGGCCCACCTCGAGAACTTCCGCCTGAAGGTATTCCGGACAGTGGGCGCCACCCTGAGTTTCCGAAAGGCCGCCGAGCAGTTGTTCCTGACGCAACCAGCGGTAACTCTGCAGATCAAAGGGCTGGAAAAAGACCTGGGGCTGCGGCTATTCGATCGAGGCAGGCGCGGCGTCGCCATCACCGCCGCGGGGGCGACTCTTCTGCGTTACGCGAATCAACTGGCGCGGCTCGCCGCGGAGGCCGAGGAAGAATTGGGGGTGAACGCTGGTTCCACCGCAGGCACGCTGTCACTCGGAGTTTCGACCACCATCGCCCAGTATGTGCTGCCGCGCCTGCTGGGGGCCTTTCTTCGGGAATTTCCCGGCATTCAGTTGTCGCTGCGGAGCGGGAATACGCAGGAAGTCGTGCGCCACCTTCTCGAAGGCGAGGTCGCGATCGGACTGATCGAAGGCCCCGCGCACGAATCCAACCTGCGCTCCGAGCCTTTGATGCAGGACGAACTTGTCCTGATCGTGCCGGCGGACTTTGCGCCGGACTCGGTTTCGATCCGGCAGCTGCAGTCCTTTACATTGCTCATTCGGGAACAGGGCTCCGGCACGCGGGACGTCGTGGAGAGCGCTTTGCAGCGTGCGGGCGCGCCGCTCGCGTCGTTTGCGTCCGTCATCCATCTCGATTCCACGGAAGCCATCAAGTCTGCGGTGGAGGCAGGACTCGGAGCCGGATTCGTCTCGCGCTGGAGCATACAGAAAGAAATCGAACTGGGCACGGTGAGGACGATTCCGGTGCAGGGCCTCCGGATCACGCGCTACTTTTCCATCGTCTCGCCGGCGGGCACTGCTCCGCACGGCCTTGCCGGCATCTTCCAGAAATTCGCGATTGCCCGCGCGGCGATGCTCTCTGAGGCCGAAATAGCCGCGGGCGCCGATAAGCTGCGCTAATCAGCGATTGGAATTACTCGTTGGACGGGTGCGCCCGGTTCGCTCCACACTCGAAGTGTGAGCAGAAACCTGTTTTTCATCGGCGTGATTCTGGCGGCGGCGGGACTGGTTTCGCCTCCGATTGCTCTGCTGGGTGGAATTTTCTACGCGCTGTTGCTGCCGCACCCGTTTGCGGGGGAGAGCCGCGGACTGGCGCGTTTTCTGCTGGAAGCCTCAGTCGTTTGCCTGGGATTCGGGATGAATCTGCACGAAGTACTGGATGCCGGCCGGTCCGGTGTGGCGTTTACGGCATTGAGTATCGCGGTGGCGATGATTTGCGGGATGGCGCTCGGGCGAGTGTTCCGAGTCGGCCGCAAGTGCGCTTTTCTGATCAGCGCCGGCACGGCCATCTGCGGAGGAAGCGCCATCGCGGCTGTTGGGCCGATTGCGCAGGCGACAGAGGAGGAGATGGCGGTGTCGCTCGGCGCGATTTTCATTCTGAATTCCGTGGCGCTGTTTCTGTTTCCGGCGATCGGCCGGGCGATGCATCTCACGCAGGCGCAGTTCGGACTGTGGTCCGCCCTGGCGATTCAGGACACCAGCTCGGTGATTGGCGCAACAGCGCGATACGGGACGGAAGCGATGCGGATTGGCGCGACGGTCAAACTCGTGAGGGCGCTTTGGATCGTTCCCATGTCTTTTGTCGCGGCTGCGTCCATGAAAAGCAGAGCCCGGATTCGCTGGCCGTGGTTCATCGGTTTGTTTTGCTTGGCGGCGGTTACAGGGAGCTTCGCTCCCGCGCTTCATCCGGCGTTTGCTCAACTCGATCGCCTGGGACGCGCCGGTCTCACCGTTACCCTGTTCCTCATCGGCTCCGGACTGAACCGCAAAGCCCTCACGCAGGTGGGCATTCGACCTCTGTCGCAGGGGCTGGTGCTCTGGCTGATCGTTGGAGCCGGCACCCTGGGGCTGATCGCCGCAAAGTGGATCCGATTTTGATGATGCCGGAGCAACTGCGTCGCTACAATTGAGTTTTCCGACGCATGACTGCCGACGTTACCAGTCTGGAAGATCACCGGCCAGCGCTGACCGGACATTGCTATCGCATGCTGGGATCGGTTTTCGATGCCGACGATGCGGTGCAGGAAACGATGCTCCGGGCGTGGAAAGCCTGGAACCAGTTCGACGGCCGCTCTTCGCTGCGGACGTGGCTCTATCGCATCGCGACCAACGTTTGTCTGGATGAGCTGAAAGATCGCGGGAGGCGGGCGCATCCGGTGGAGGAAGGCTCGCCCGGTGCGCCGTCGATCGAATGCCTGGTCCAGCAGCCGGCAAGCTCCTGGATCGAGCCGATCCTGGATTCGCGGATTATGCCGGGCGAAGCCGATCCGGCGGAGCGGCTGATGCTGCGCCAGAGTATCCGGATGGCGTTTATCGCGGCGTTGCAGCATCTGGCGCCGAAGCAGCGAGCCGCGCTGCTGCTGACGGAAGTGCTGGGATTTTCCGCAGACGAAGCGGCGTCCGCGCTCGATGTATCGGCGGCTTCGGTCAACAGCGCGCTCCAGCGCGCCAGAGCGGCGCTGGAGAAGCGGGATAGCGGAGAATCGCCGGAATTGAGCGCGGCGCAGCAGGATCTGGTGTCGCGCTACATGTCGGCTTTTGAGCGGTACGACATCGACGGTCTCACTGCGCTGATGCGTCAGGATGCCACCATCTGCATGCCGCCGTATTCGCTCTGGCTGCAGGGGCACGACGACATTCGAACGTGGATGCGGGGACCGGGAGCCGCGTGCGAGGGATCACGGTTGATTGCGACGTTCGCCTGCGGCGCTCCGGCATTCGCACAGTACCGGCGGGATCCGGGCGGCGGCCGTTCGCCGTGGGCGCTGATTGTGCTCGATCTCGCAAGCGATCAGATTTCGGGCGCGACTTCTTTTCTCGATGCGGACAGCCTGTTCCGGCGGTTCGATTTTCCGATGAAGTTCCCTGAATAAAAAAGTTCCGCAGGCCGATGATTTTCGGCTTCGGGTTCGGTCAAAGAGTCGTAAGGAGAACGGACAATGACCGCAACCGCAGTTTCCAACATCCACATCTCGAACAAATCGCGCCTCTGGGCGGGCCGCGTGCTGAGCACTCTCGCGATCCTTTTTATGGTCATGGACGGCGTGATGAAGCTCTTCAAGCCGCCTTTTGTGGTTCAGGCCACAGTCCAGCTGGGCTATCCGGAAACCGCCATCGTGGGCATTGGTCTCACACTGCTGATTGCCACCCTGCTCTACGCGATCCCGCGGACCGCCATTTTCGGAGCGATTCTGATGACCGCCTACCTGGGCGGAGCTGCCGCGAGTGGGGTTCGCATCGGCGCCCCGCTGTTCAACATTGTTTTCCCCATCGTGTTCGCCGTCATCGTCTGGGCTTCTCTGGCGATGCGGAATCCGCGGCTCGAAAAGGTTTT
>CAZPZE010000155.1:0-33158 GCA_964590625.1 uncultured Solibacteraceae bacterium | reverse complement strand
ACTTCCCGGAGAAGGTTGAGGCAGGCGGCTTTCACGACCGGGATTTGCCGTCCGGGAACCAATGCCGGCCGCGCGAAGAAGTATCCCTGGAATAAGTCGTATCCGGCGTTCAGCGCCCACTGGAACTCTTCGCGCGTCTCCACCTTTTCCGCCAGCATGTGGATCCCGCGAACGTGATAGGCCGCGACCATTTGCTCCTGCCTCGTTCGGTCGATGGTCTGGATGTCGACCTTGATGATCTTCGCGAAGCTGGTCAGTGGCTCCGTTTCGGCGCGGGGTATGAAGTCGTCGAGCGCGAGGAGCCATCCCTGACGTTGGAGACTGACGCAGGCTGCCAGTACCTCTTCGTCTGCCTCGATCGTCTCGAGCAATTCGAAAACAACGCGCTCGCGAGGGAAGATCGAAGACAAACCGCCCAACAGCATGTCGCGGTCAAGATTGATGAAAGCTCTTCCGCGCGGCACCAGGTGCTCAAGCCCGATTCCAAGCAATGTATTGGCGACTACCTGGGTTGTTGCCGAAGCGGGACTGATGCCATCAAACTGATCGGATTCGCTGCTCGTGCGGAACAGCAGTTCATAGCCGTAAAGGCGTTGTTTGCGGTCCAGAATCGGCTGACGGGCGACCCATATATTCATGAATTCTCTTCAGATCCAGTACCTTTATTCTCGCCAGCAAGCAGAAAATCACACAAGCCGCGCGGTACCGTTGCGGCATTCCGGCGCGGATTACTATGTTGTCAAAAGTTGACGGCAGGTTGACTATACGCCGCCGCTTTCTGATGACCTGAACCCCTGCCCTGCGACGCCAGAAGGTTGGGCAGCATGAAATCCTGCGCGCGATTTGAAATCGTCCGAAATCTTCCAGCCCGCATCGGGCGTTGCGGAAGTATTCTCGATTTTGGCAGCTATTGAGTCCCCGCGAAGTCTGGCTGGCGGCCTGCCACCGCGTCTACTGGGATGTAGATACGCCGGATTGGACTTCAATTACCTGGACGTCCCCGAGCTTTGCCAGCAATGGTCGCAGCTTCAACGCATCACCCACCACCACGATGACGCAACTGGAAGGAGCCATATAATTCTTTGCGGCAGTCTGAATCTGATCCGAAGTGACCGAGTTGATCCGTGTCATATACGTTTCCAGATAATTCTTCGGAAGGTTCATGACCCTGATCTGGGTCAATCGGTCTGAGACTCCGTCCTGCGACTCCAGACCAAAAAGAAATGCGCTGTTCGCATCATTCTTTGCATCCGTAAGCTCCTGCTCCCCGACGGGCTCCTTCGTCATCCTGTCGAGACTTGAGAGGATCTCCTGCAGAGTGTCCCCGGCTGCTTCGTCCTTGACCTGTCCGACAACAGAGAAAATTCCGGCATCGGCAAGTTCGCTGAGTTCGGTATGGATATTAGAACCCACTCCGCGGTCGCGAAGACCGAGAAAAAGACGCGACTCGGGGCCGCGACCTTCAATTATGGATGCAACGATCTCAGGGAAGAAGGCGTTATCTGAGTACGTCGGCGCAAGCCGGCCAAGACGAATCTCTGCCTCTTCAGAATCGGGCCGATCAACGAGTATGATCTGGCGCTTCGGTTCGGGTGGCCTGGGAGCGGCATAAGGCGGGAGGGTTTTCGGCTTCCAGGAACCAAACTCAGCCTCGATCGCCTTCATCAGGTCCGCACGCGCAGGAAGTTTTCCGGCCAGTATCAGATAGGCATTGTTCGGCACGAGAAAGTTATCGCAAAAATCCTGCAATGCCTTCGCGTCGATCTTGCTGACGGTGTCCGCATTTGCTCCGATATGAGCGTAGGGGTTCTCCCCGAAAACTGACTTCCGATATTCTTCGTTTGCCAGATAGGCGGGTTTGGCGTGCTGTGCCAGAACGGAGCGCTGAATCTGATTCTGGAGAGATTCCGTGGGGAACAAAGCGTTCCGTGAGATATCGGATATCAGGGTGAGCATGCCGGGAAAATTTTCAGCCAGCACATTCGCGTTGATGGCCAGATAATCCGGGCCGGCGAAGGTCTCCAGCTCCCCGCCCATGCCATCCAGCTCTTCGGCGATGGATCGCTCTGTACGTGTCATCGTCAGGCGAGTCAGCATTCCTGCAACCACGGCGGAAAGACCGGGCATACCAGCGGGGTCGCGCTTACTGCCTGCGAGAAAAACCAGACGTTCGGACACCAGCGGAAAACGGGAATCCTCCGCGACCACGACCGTCAGGCCATTCGGCAATTTCGTTTCCGAAACAGGCCCCGGCTTATAAAGATGCGGATCGCCTGACGCGCGCACTGCTGATCGGTCAACAGGCGGTGCAGACGGATTCGGCGTCTGTGCAACCAAAGACTGTACAAGCAGGATCAGGAAAACAGGGCTCGTGCGTTTCATTTGGGAGAAGCCAGGTCATTCTCGGCCGGCAACGGTCGGGTCTTCAGTTCAACCCTTACTTCGTCGAGCGGGCCGGTCTCCGTTGCGGGCGACCAACTCACAGTGCCTCTGTTCGCTCCAGACATGACTGTGACAACTGCCGGATCCCGGGGATTCTTCGATTCCGGGCACTTTTCGCCCGCCGCGCAAATCACGCGCAGAATACGAAACTGCCCATTCTCAAATTCGTTCACGACGGCGGATTTCGAAGAATCTATGACGGGAGCCGGAATTTTATGATTCACGATGGGCGGATCCGGTGTCTCGGTGCGGAGTTCGAGACGGATGTATTCCATCGGTGTATCCCCCAAATATTCGGCTGTGTGCGTTTCACCCGGCGCCGAATGAGCGAGGCGAATCTCTCCTGCCTTGACATCCGGACGGATGAGGATCACACGGTTGGGAGTGAAGTGAGTGAAACGAATTTTGCCGCCATCCGTGTCGTAGATGAAAATGACGGAAGTGGTGGAGGGATGCTCATGGAGCGGAGTTGACTCGTGGGGTCCGTAGTTAACACGCGATGCGCGCACCCAATCATTTTCGAGGGCAAGATGATAGTGATCACCCGCGATCACATATGGGTCCTGCCCTGGCTGAATCGCGAGCGTATCTCGCCGCGCGGCTGTCAGATAGACGCGCGCGAGATCCCGAACCTGAGTCGCCGTAACGGCAGACACGTTGACGAGATCCTGACTGAGCATACCGGGATCGCCATCCAGCAGTTCATACTGACCAAGCGATCTCGCACGCTCCAGCGAAGACTGCAGTTTTGAGATCTCCTGAAATCGGAAAACAGCTTTGGCACGCTGTAGCTCTCTATCACCGATACCTAATTCGGCGATCAGATCAATCTCTTGCTGAACCTGACTGATAATCTGCTGTGGACTGAAATTGGTCCTGTAGATTGCGAGTGCCGCATACTCACCTGGGTCACGAAAATCTCTGAAATTCCCAAACGGCCAGCCCACGTTTGACTCATACTGAATTACAGACTGTCGATCTTTCATTAAGCGATTCTGTATACGGCTCGTTTTACCGCTCGTGAGAAGTGAATCCAGCATCTCAAGGGAGTAAAACTCACGAGAATGCCGCTTGGGCGCCGGCCAGCCAATCAGGACGGCGGGAAGTGGCGCATGTGTCTCCATATACGTAGAGCTTTTGCCAACGGCCCGCTCTGGCTCCGAGATATCAGAAACCGGGGGTTGAGGACGCGAAGGGAGGCTGCCGAAACATTGCTCGACCATCTTTTTCGCCTGGGCAGTTTCGAAATCTCCGGCGACTACGAGCACCGCATTGTTCGGAGCAAAGTATGTTTGGTGAAATTCCGAAATACTGCTTACTGTAGCCGCCTGCAGGTCTTCGGGCGTGACGAGCGATGAATGTGAATTCCGGAGATTCTCGAAAATCAACGCCGGCCACTTTTCCAGGATCGACGCATCATACACGTCGCTATCCAGGCCAGGCCGGCGTGCCGGTTTTATCGCATCGCGCTGAGCTTTCAGATTTTCCGCGGTAAGTATGAGGCCACCCATCCTGTCAGACTCAAGCCACAGGGCGAGCCCGAGTTTATTGGAAGGGGTCGTTTCGAAGAAGTCTGTGTAGTCCGGATGCGTGGAACTGCCCGCTGCACCACCGGCTGACCGTATGGATTTCAGATATCCGCTTTTGGCGACATTCGCTGAACCCTCAAACATCATCTGCGAAGTCAATTGCGCAAAGCCGGTAGTTCCTTTTTGTTCCGAGCGGGTGCCGACGCCATAAATCACATAGACCGATACCAGGGGAACTGTAGGATCCCGGGAAAGCACAACGCGCAATCCGTTTGACAGCTTATATTTCTCGAAGGGGACGCGAAAGGTGGAATCGTCGGCCGCAGACAGCGAACCAGGCGCAAGAGCAATCAGGAGGACTGCTGTCAACCCCGGTGCGGACAGCTTTCGCCGCGATTTAATCGCGGGTGATGTCCCCGCGGAACGCGCATCGCATATGACGAAACTACGACCAGCACTAATCATCGCGAGCCTTCCGGCACTGCTACTGGAAGGTACATCCTAGCAGTCTTCGAATGAGCTGGCAATCATCGAAGTACCAATCAGCTCTTCGGGGGCGACGTATTAAACAGCCGATGGAACCTGAAGCAAAGGTCGATCCTGGATGTGACTGACCGCCCGTTCAGGGAACGGGTGGGGTGCGGCCATCGAAACTCACAAACAGCTTTACGATGTGCGTCCGGGGCATCTGCCGCCCTGCGACTGGAGGCCGAAGGCATCCGACGCCGGCACTCCAGCTGCGCCGACGCTGCCAATGCTGTAACCCCAGTGTGCCGAGGCGTCACGCCCGAGAGGTCGTTACCGATGTCAGCCCTTGCCCCGCGGCTGAAAGGAATCAGATCGCGACTGCTTTTCCAGGAATTTCCCCATTAGCGGAGTAAGTTCTGGGGATGGCATCTGTGGGCGCGAGGCTACATGGCGGTCAGTTCGGGAACAATCGCAGCCCCGCATCCGATCATGATCGCTCAGCGCTTCAATGGCGCACTTGCAGCAGAGTCGAGTTACTCACTGCGCCGCTCTGCGAAATGGACAGATCGTAATTGCCGTCCGGCAAATCCTTCGGTACCTCGAAATTGATTTGATACAGGCCCACCAGTCCCGGCGTGAGTCCGGCGAAGAGCGGCTGGATCGTTGTGCCGCCTAAATTCAACACCGGCGTATCGACCACAAATGCCAGTGGATTCGTCGGCGAAGGCTGGCCGGTCGGTACGTCCACGGTCGTTGCGCCTAATCCCGTCAGGTAAATTACGATGAATTCACCCGGCGCCGCCGGCGCCGTTTCGGAGATTAGTGTGCCGTCCTGATGTTGGGCCACCACGGCGCCCGAAGTAAACGCAAGTACCGCCGGGGCGCCAGCGTTGAGCTGGATCGGCTGGGGTGTGGTCAGCGCCCCATTCGCGTTGACGATCACCTGATATTGCCTGTTCGGCGCGAGCTCGAATGGGATCTGCGCATTAATTTGCGTCGGGCTCACATAGTAGAGCGCAGACTTCACACCGCCGATCAGTACCGAGGTTCCGCTGACCGCGGTGGGCAACGGCAGGACGGAAGGGGAGGCCGCTTGCGCCGCGAGCCCGGTGCCATAAATCTGGACAATGTTTCCCGGACCGAGTCCGCCGCCGACGATCGGATTGAAGATATCGCCGGTACCATTGGCCGCGAGCACGGGCGCGGCATTTGGCACCACGCCGCCGGCAATCTGCGCGGTGGCCGCGATGTAGCCCGGAGCTGTCGCGCGCGCCGAGATGGAGACCTGCGAGGCGGCGCGGCGGGGAGTCCAGGTGCCGGAGTAGAGCGCCTTACTCGAATCGACCAGCGTCAGCGCGAGCGGCGGATCACCGTTCGAGAACGTGATAACGATCTGCCCATTCGTAATCAGGTTGCCGCACGAATCGGGCAGCGTGATGGCCAGTGGCGTCGGCCAGGACGCAGGTGTCTGAAAATTCGTGACGAGACCGGTTTGCGTCGGCGCGAGCTGCGGGTTCGTACACGTGGGTCCTGTCGTTTGCTTCGGCCGCACCGATGGGCTCGCTGTGATCGCTTCGTTGGGGACGATCAGGGTCACGTTCACGGTGCGAATTTCCGAACTCGGGAAAGCGAAGCTGACGCCGCCCCGATAGATGCCGGGCTTGAGTCCGGCAGGGTTGGCCGTGACAGAAACCTGGCCGGGGGATGATGCCGACGCTGAGCCCTGACCCGAAGCGATGGACAACCAGCCGCCGTCAGACGAGACGGCGGAGGCCTGGTATCCAATGGCAGTCGTTGAACTGGCGAACACCTGAATCGTTTGCGGAGGCAGAGCACTGGAGCCGGAACCGATGAACACGAGGCCGGCTGGCTCCGGATCGGGAACGACGGAAGTCGCGGCGGGCGCGACGTTCAGGACCACCTGGAAGTCGATCGGGGAATTCACCACGCCGCTCGACGAGACCCGAATCGTTCCGTAATACGCGCCCGCCGGAAGCGCGGACACCGCATTCTGATCCAGTGAGAAGGCGATTGTCGCGGAGCTGGCAGAACTCGCGGAACCACCGTTGCCGGACATGGTGAGCCAGCCTGCTCCGGCCACTACCGAGGCGGAAAAGCTGACAGGAGTCGCACTGGTCGTGCTGACAAGGAAGGAGCCGTTTGGATTTCCGAGCGCGCCACCGGCAGGAACAGAGAACTGCGATCCCGCCGGGCCGAGGGCCATCGAGGCTGCGTTCGATACCAGTAGAGCAACGGGCACAGACGCCGAGCCCGCGGAAGTGACAACCGCGACAGTGCCGCGGTAGTATCCGGCGCTCAGGCCCGCAGGATTGGCAGAGATCGTCACCGGCGCGGCCGCACCGGCGGCGAGCGTGGATGGGCGCGCGCCGACGGAGATCCAGCTGGAGGTGGGAGTCAATGACGTGATGTTGAGCGTTCCGCCGCCCACATTGGCAATGGTGATGGATGATGAGGCCGTCTGCGGTTGGCCCAGGATCGAAGCGAAGGAGAGCAGGGTCGTATCCACGCTCAACTGCGGAGGCGCGGCCTGAACGTTGAGCGTGAGAGCCACGGTCTGCGATTTGCCCGCGCAGACGGTCGTCTTGCAGGTGATCGTTACCGTGCCCGAGTATGGCGAACCGGCGGGAGAAAGGTTCAGGCCCGCGCTGTTGACGGTAATGGTGAAGCTTCCCGGCGTTGAGGTTGCGCCGCCGATATCGACCCACGGAACGGATGATGCGAGCGAGAAACCAAGAACCTGGGACACATCGGTGGAACTCACGCCGATGGTGGCGGCCGCGGGCGCTGAAGTTGCTCCTGCGGCGAACGAGAATTGAGCGGACGCCGCCGCAAGCACAAGATCGGCACTCGCCGGATTGATCGTGATCGAAGAGCTTAAGGTTGTGGTGGCAGGAGTGGGGGCTGAGTCGGTAACGGTAATCGTGAAACTGGATACGCCGGTCTCGGTGGGCTTGCCGGAGATCCGTCCGTTTGTCAGTGTTATTCCAGCGGGCAGGCTTCCGCTGGTTATCGCGAACGTGTAGGGCGCGACGCCGCCGCTCGCGGTCAATATCTGGCCCGGATATGGCGCGTTGATCTGCCCATTGGGGAATGCCGAAGCATTGATCTGCAGGGGCTGAGGCAGGATGGCGATGGAGACGGAGCCAGCCGCCTGACCGCCGGAATTATCGATGACGCGAACGCCGAAACTGTAAGCCCCGGCGGTAGGCGTGGTGGGAACGCCGGAGACGGTGCCGCTGGAACTGACGCTCAAACCGGCGGGCAGGACTCCGCCCGAGAGGCTCCAGGAGTAAGGCGGCTGTCCGCCAGACGCGGTGAGGTTCTGCGAATAAGTTTGACCCACTGTTCCAGCGGCCAGGGAGGATGACGACACAGTGACTGGCAGCGCGCCTGTCACGGTAATGGAGGCATTCACCGAAACCGTGAGGTTTCTGGAATCGGTGGCGGTGAGCGTAAGCGGGTACGTTCCCGCGATCGTCGGCTTACCGCTGAAGGTTCCAGCCGAGAAAGAAATTCCAGGCGGCAGACCGCTTGCGGAATACGTATAGGGCGGGACGCCGCCGATCGCGGAGAGGGATGCGCTGTAGTTTGAGGTCGTGTCGCCGTTGGGGAGGGAGGGAGCGTTGAGGCCGAATACTTCGAGCGACGCGCTCGCACTTCCATAGCCGCCCGCGATATCCTTCGCGGCGACTGCCACGGTGAATGTGCCGGCGCCGCCGGCTGCTCCCGAGACTTTTCCGGTACTGTCGATGGAGAGGCCGGGCGCGCCGGAAATGGACCATGTGTAAGTTCCCGCGCCGCCTGTCGCCTTGAAACTGGCGGAGACAGCGCCGCCGACGAGAACGTCGCCCAGATCGCCCGGGCCGGTGACCGAAATCGGGGCGAGGGCGATGGTGAGCGAAAAGGTTTGTGATGCCGAGAGGTTCGATATCTTGTCGGTGGCCGTTACCACGATTGATCCGTTCGATGCGGCCTGCGGCGTTCCGCTCAGCAATCCGGCGCTGTTCAGCGTGAGGCCGGAAGGAAGGCCGGTCGCGGTCCACGTGAAAGTGCCGGAGCCGCCACTTGCAGTGAAAGTGACCGCACCGTAGGAGACTCCCACAGTGCCGGACGGAATCAGCGGCGTAACGATCGAGATGGTGGGATAGGCGCCGGATTGAGAATACACGGCCGATGTACTGGCGGTATCGTTCGTGTCTCCCGCGTAGGCTGCCGTCAGCGAATGCGGGCCGAAGGAGAACGACTGCACGACGATCGAGGCCGATCCGCCGGTGAGCGGCGCGGACCCAAGACTCAGCGTGCCATCGAAGAACGTGACGCTACCAGTGGATGTGGCGGGAGAAACGGTGGCAGTGAGTGTGACCTGCGACCCGACCATCGACGGATTGACGGAGGAAGTGAGAACAATGGTCGAGACAATCTTATCCACCGCCTGATTCAGCGCCGGGGAAGTACTCGGATTGTTATTGATATCGCCGGCGTATGAGGCGGTGAATGGATGAGTTCCGACGCTCAGCGCGGATGTCGAATATGTCGCGGTACCGCCGCTGAGATTACCGGAGCCGACTGGCGAACCGTTATCAAGGAAAGTGATGCTTCCGGTCGCATTCGTGGGGTTCAGACTCGCTGTAAATGTGACGGAATTTCCGAACGTCGAAGGATTCGCTGACGAGGATAACGAGAGCGTGGGCGACGCGCGATTCACAGTCTGCGTGAGGACGGTAGAGGCGCTTCCCAGGTCATTCGTGTCGCCTCCATAAACTGCGGTGATATTGTGTTGACCCGCCGGCGAAAGGTTCGCCGCTACGTTCGCCGCTCCGCCAATCAGGGCACCGGAACCAATCAAAGTTGCACCATCGAAGAAATTCACCGTTCCCGTAGCCGAGACCGGCGACACGCTCGCGGTGAAAGTGACGCTGTTCCCGAAGACTGAAGGATTCGCTGAGGAACTCAGAGTGGTTGCCGTTACGACCTGGAGGACCGTCAGTGAATAGTTTGCCGAAGTGCTTTGGGCCGGCGTGCCGCTATCGGAAACGCTCACACCGAAGCTGTAAGTGGCGGGGCCGGATGGGGAACCGCTGAGGATACAAGTGGAGGGGGCCAGCGAGAGCCCCTGCGGTAGACTTCCCGAGGTGACGCTGCAGTTGTACGGAGGTGTACCTCCCGTCACCAGCGTATTGGTGTAAGCAGCATTCACGGTTGCGGGCGCGAGGGGCGAACTGATCGTTGTGATTGGTGTCGCAACCTGCAAGGTCACGCTGGCGGATTTGCTCTGTGCGGGAACGTCGCTGTCCGTCGCCTGAATCGTGAATGTGAATGTGCCAGCCGCGTTGGGAGTGCCGCTGATCTGGCCTGTCGCCGGGCTGAGAGAAAGACCGCCGGGCAGGCTGCCGGACGTCAGAGCAAATGTGTACGGTGTTACGGCTCCGGAGGCGCTGCACGTCATGCTGTACGGCACACCGGTTACGGCGGGCGCGGCACTGATTGGGCAACTGATCGTGACACCGGGCGGAAGTCCCGCGAGAACCTCAACGCCCGATCCCGAGGCTGGTATCGCTGCGTCGAGGCGTCCGGTTCCGCCGCTGAAGTTGCCCACGGCGAGAGGACCTGAAGGAAGATGAGGCAGGGCGGTGACTGAACTGGAGCCAAACGCTGAACCGGTCCCGGCCAGCAGGATCGCATTTCCGGTTGTGGCATCGGCAACGAGAAGGTCCGGAATTCCGTCGCCGTTCGCGTCTCCCGCGGCGACCCACTTTGCCTGCGTTCCGGCGGTGACGGGACCCTGGTTGGTCATGGTGCCATTGCCATTTCCCGTCAGATACTCGATCTGGCCGCCTGATGTACCGATCACGACGTCGGGAACCGAGTCACCATTAAAATCCGCAAAGGCGGCGGAGGTCAGTGGAACAGAGAGGCTGACTGTCTGCGGCGCGCCGAAAGTTCCGTCGCCGGCGCCTGTAGCGGTCACCAGATTTCCGGCATCGTCAATCGCAAGGATGTCTGTTTTGGTGTCGGTATTCAGATCGACCGCATAAGCAAGGACGGTCGTCCCGCCGGTCGAAATCGGCTGGCCCGGCGCGTTGAAAGTTCCGTTCCCCACACCAGTGAATGTGTTGACGCCGCCGGCGCCGCCGACGATCAGGTCAGCAATTCCGTCACTGTTAATGTCTCCGACCTGGATGTTGTTGAATGTCGCCTGGGTGAACTGCGGAGCGCCCACGGAAAACGCCCCGTTTCCGCTGCCGTTCAAAATCACGAACGAATGATCGCTGGCGCCGACGACAAGATCCTGATTGCCGTCACCATTGAAATCGCCGACGGCGAAAGAAACCGGCAGCAGATTCAGGTTGGCAGTCTGCGGCGACTGGAATGTGCCATCCCCATTCCCCAGCAGGACGGTCACTGTGCCGGTGGTGGCGGAGGGATTTCTGTCCAGTTGAGCGATATCCTGCTTTCCGTCATTGTTGAAGTCTCCGACTACCGCGGCGATATTACCCGGTCCTGTTGTCGTGATGGTGCCCGAGCTGAAGCCGGACTGCGCTCGTCCGTTCATGCTTATGGTGGCGGTTCCGGTGCTGCCCTGATAAAGTGAGGTGCCGAGAAAGTGGGCGGCGAGTTTTCGCGGGCCGGGTCCGATCAGGGCTGTCTGAATCGATGCCGTGCCGTTTGAGCCAACGGCCGATCCAAGGATAGTCGTGCCATCGAAAAAGACGATGACGGCGTTGGCGGGCGACGCGTTGATCGTGGCTGTCAGGGTAATCTGCTGGCCGAAATACGCGGGCGAAGGAACTGCGGTGAGAGTTGTGGTCGTCGCGATGAGGACGGTTTGCGAAACGCTGTTTGAGACACTTCCCGCATCGAGGGTATCGCCGCTGTAGACGGCCGTAATGGTATGAGCGCCCGCGCTCAACGCGGATGTCGACGTTGCGGCCGTTCCGTTGACCAGCGGGACGGGACTTCCCAGCGGGGTTGCTCCATCCACGAATTGAATGGAGCCAGTCGCGGCAGAAGGCGAAACCGTGGCGGTGAATGTGATGCCGGCGCCGACGATGGATGGGTTTGCGGAAGACGTCAGCGTTGTGACGGTGGAGTTCTGAATCTGCTGCGTGAGCGGCTGTGAAGTGCTGCCGGTGTTGTTCGCATCGCCCGAGTAGACGGCTGTGATCGAGTGCGATCCCACAGCCAGCGTGCTGATGGTGATGGCCGCGATGCCGTTCGCACTCAGGTTCTGAGTCGTTCCGATTGGCGTGGCGCCGTCCAGGAATGTCACTGTGCCGGTTGCGTTGACTCCCGCCACGGTCGCTGTGAGAGTAACGTTCGAGCCGGACACAGTGGGAGTCTGGGACGTCGAAACCGAGGTTGACGATGACGCCTTGTTTACGACCAGGCTGAGCGAGGCAGACGAACTCTTGCTGTCGAGCGCGTCCCCGTCGTAACCCGCCGAGATTTGCCACGAACCAGCCGGCTGCGTACTCAGATCAAAGGTTGCGATTCCGTTCGACACAGTGCTGCTTCCGAGTGTGGAGGCGCCGGAGTAAAAGGTCACAGTACCGGCTGCCGCGGTTGGTGAAACTGTTGCGGTCGCGATGTTGGCCTGACCATAAGTGGTTGTGCTGTTCGCGAGCGTGAGAGAAGTTGTTGTCGCCCCGAGCCCGAGCATGACGCTGACGGAGTTACTGCCGTAGCTTGCGATCGCCAGATCCGAAACTCCGTTACTATCGAAATCCGCCACTGCCGCGCCCGAATTCCCGACGGTTCCGGGGCCGGCGCTGTAGCTTCCCATGAGTCCGAATGAACGGTTGGCGCCGGCTCCGGAGAGTACCGGAACGCTGCTGTTCGAGAAGAGCGGCACGGCGAGATCGGTTGCCCCGTCCGAGTTGAAATCGCCGGCGGCAACGAAGTAGGGATTCGAACCTACGGAAACCTTGAGCGGTGTTGCGCTGAACGCGCCGCCGCTGTCGCCCCAAAAAACGTTGATATCGCCGCTGCCGTAGTTGGCCGTGACAAGATCCGGATGACCGTCGGCGTCCAGGTCATAGGCGGCGATGGCGATCGGGGCGTTTCCGCCGCTGGCGAGCGCGCGAGTCGTGGCTGCAAACTGATTGCTGCCGCCATTGAGGAACACCGTGATGTTCGCGCTGTTGTAATTCGATACGGCGAAATCTGCTTCTCCGTCGCCGTTGAAATCGCCGATGGCGAGCGCCTGGGGCTTTGTTCCGGTTGTGAGAGTTGTGACAAGCGAGAAATTGCCCGCATTGTCGCCCGTATAGACCACCGCCTGGTTGGTGGCTGCGAGCGTTACCGCAAGATCGGCTACGCCATCTCCGTTAAAATCGGCCACGCCGACGGACGTCGGCTGCGTGCCTGCGCCGAGGTTCAGGGTATTCCATGTGGTAAAGATGCCGCCGCCGGTGCCTTTCAGGATCGTGATTGTGCCACTGTTCAGGTTGGCGACGGCGAGGTCCGTCAGGCCGTCGCCGTTGAAGTCACCGGCTGCGATGGAAGTGGGGCTGGTTCCCACGGTGTAGGTCGATCCTGCCTGCAAAGCTCCCGTCGCGGTTCCGAGGTAGACTGTGATGCTCGCGCCGAAGTAGTTCGCCACCGAGATATCCGGATGGCCGTCGTTGTTGAAATCACCCGCGAGAACAAAGGTGGGATTGGTGTTTGACGGCTGGGAATACACCGTTCCGGTTGCGAGCGCATCTTCGAATAAGGTCGTAACGGTTTGCGAGTGCGTTCCGCTGCTGGGAAGCGTGAGCGGGCTGATCCCGAAATATTTCGCGGTGAGATTGTGAACGCCGGCGTTCAGCAAGGGCGTTGTCACCGAGAAAGTCCCATTACCGGCAGAGGAGAGTGTGGTGCTCCCGAGGAGGGTCGCGCCGTCGAATATCCCCACGACGCCGCCTTGTGGATTTGGCGAAACAGTGGCCGTCAGCGACAGATTGCTTCCAAATTGCGAAGGGCTCCCGAGATTTGCGGAAAGAGTGGTTGAAGTGTTCTGAAAGACCTGGAGGGAGAATGTACCGGTTGCCTGGGTTGACAGCGCATCCGTCGCAGTGATGTTGATGATCGGAGCGCTGGTGCTGACCGGAGTGCCGCTGATGATGCCGCCCGAACTGATCGTCAGTCCCGGCGGGAGACCCGCCGCAGTCCACGTGTACGGCGGGAGACCTCCGGTTGCCGCCATAGTGAGGTTATAGGCGGAACCGACCGACCCCGAGGGAAGTGGGGAACTCGTGGTGATCGCCACGGGAGCGTAGTTCGTCGAATAGTAGTAGAAGTCCATTACAGCCGCGTAGTTCAAGCTGTTCAGTTCGTTGAAGACGATGCTCGTGATGGGGTCGTTGGGATCGGATGAAATGAAGCCGATGAACGAAATGCTGTTACCCGGATTGATATTGAGCGAGAGCGAGTCTCCCTTGAAGCCATAGGCGGTAATGGTCAGCGTCTGTGGCGAGTTGCCGTAATAGGCGGCAAAATCGGCGGCAACCGCGCTCACGTTCACGCTCGTAGGAGGTGTCACCGTTACCGAGGGATAGCCGATCAGGTAGGTGGTGCCGCCCGATCCGGTACAACCGCTGGGGAATGAACCGCTGCATTCCTGCAGCGATCCGGAGAATGTGACGCCGGAGATGGTGGCGCTGCCGACGTTTGCGTCGTTGCCCGGAAGGGTTGACAGGCTGATGCTGGTCTGGGTTCCTGACGCCGCGGATTGCCAGGACGCCAGGGTGGTGTACGAACTGATGGCGGCATGGGCCGAAAAAGGGCGGAGGATTACCGCTAAAAGCAACAATGCAAAGGAGATCCTGGCGCTATGGATTCCTGGAAAGGCCGATTGAACGCTTCCATACCTGCAGGAACCGCAAATGGTTGTCTTTGAACGGAAATGCATTCGTTAATGGTAAATCGTAGTACAGCTATTATCTTGCTGAACCCCTTTTAATCCTCGGTGTCCGCCTCAAGGCGGTGAGAGACTCATGCTGCCATCTGGTTCGTCGATACTTCTGAAGGCTTCGGCGCCCATGCCGTGGGCGAACTTGCCACAATTCCGGGCCAACGTCACGGGCTGCACGCCCTCGGGCGAGAAGCCGTGGCTCGATGCGAAGCAGATGCCCGCGCCGCGCGCTCGAAGTGATTCCGCGAATGACCCACGAGGAGAAGTTGCCCTTTCGCATCGTGGTGCCTCGGCGCGGTCTGGAGGCCAAAGCGGGCAGTGACGGCCCGTATGGACTCGGGTGACTGATACCGGAATCAGTTTCCGCGCGTCTGCAAGGAATCTTCGGAGCCGGAGCGCAGCCACATTTCGAATGGGACCATTGGGAGACTCGAGCTGACCACCGGGTCGCGGTGATTGCATTCGGCGCCGTTGGCGAGAACTATCCCGACGGCAAGCCGCCGTCGGGGGCAGCGCCAATTCACTCAGGACAACCCATTAATTCGCGCTCACGATTTCGTAACTTATTGCAAACAGGATATGAACACGCGGACGGCGAACTGCTTGGAAGCGTAATCCATGGTGCATCTCTCTCGGAGTCCAATATGAAAGCGGCTCCTGGTATCAATTGGCAGGAGAAGGCCCGCTCACAACGACCAGCGAGGCTGAGTGGAAAACGACGATGACCTCTTCCAACGGCGACGCACAACGGACGGATCCGGGAGAAATCGGTTGGCGCGAACACTTTCTGGCGGAGGCTCTCGAAACGTCGCCACAGCCCTTCGGCACCGGGTATCCGGATGGGCGGATGGGAGTTTGCAACCGCGCATACTGTGAACTCACCGGCTACAGCCCGGAAGAGTTGCGCAATCTGTCGTGGAGGACCATGCTGACCCCACCCGAGTGGATCGAGCCGGAGATGGCGGCGTTGGCAGAACTGGAACGCACCGGAAAACCGGTTCGGTTCGAGAAGGAATACATCAGGAAAGACGGACGGCGCGTGCCGATAGAGCTACTTGTCCACTCGTTGCGCGACCAATTTGGCAAGGTGGAACTCTACTGCAGCTTTGTAACTGACATTACCGAACGCAAGCAGATGCATGAGGCTCTTCGAAAATCACATGATGAGTTGGAACTGCGCGTTCAGGAACGAACGAAGGAGTTGTCGGCCACAAACGCAGCTCTCGTCGCGGAGGTCGACGAGCGTCGGAGGGCTGAGCAGGCGCGCCAGGAGAGTGACGAGGCCTTTCGGATGCTGGCCGAGTCCGTACCTCAATTGGTGTGGATCTGCAACCCCGACGGTCTGAACGTCTACTTCAATCATCAGTGGGTGGAATACACAGGAATGACGCTGGAGGAAAGCTACGGGACCGGCTGGAACAAACCCTTCCATCCCGAAGATAAGCAGCCAGCCTGGGACGCATGGAACAACGCTGTCCGCAAGGGCGGAGCGTACCGGATCGAGTGCCGCCTGCGGCGCGCTGATGGAACTTACCATTGGTTTCTAACCAGGGGGTTGCCCATGCGGGATTCGGCCGGCAATATCGTGAAGTGGTTCGGAACCTGCACCGATATCGATGACCTGAAGGCAGCGCAGGAAGAGCAGCGCCGGTCACTCCTTGAAAAAGATACGCTCCTGAAGGAGATTCACCATCGTGTGAAAAACAATCTGCAGATTGTCTGCAGCCTGCTGATGCTCCAGGAAGACTCTCTGGTGGATCCCGCCGCAGCGGCCGCTCTGAAAGAGAGCCGACAGCGGGTACTTTCGATGGCGCTGATTCACGAAAGGCTCTACAGCAATCCGAGGATGGATGCGATCGATTTCGGAGAATACACCCGAGCCATCGTGCAGGAGTTATTTAATTCCTATACCGGGGTTACCGGGGGGCATGTCTCCAGCGCGCTGAACGTCGCTCCCGTCAGGCTGAAAATCGATCAGGCCATCCCGTGTGGCCTGATCCTGAATGAGATCGTGACGAACGCGCTGAAATACGCCTATCCTGCAGGCACCCCTGGTGAAGTGAGTATCGAACTGAAGGAAATGCCCGATCGTCACGTCAGGCTTGAGGTCTCGGATCGTGGCGTCGGTTTGCGTAATGGTTTCGAGTGGAAGAATCCGCAATCGCTGGGCTTGTCTATAGTTAGTATCCTTACGGAGCAACTGGGTGGGACGCTCAATTTCCGCTCCGGGCCTGGGGTAACGTTCACATTGGAGTTCGTTAAGCACAGCGGTGAAGCCGAGGGCCTTTCACTGAACCCGATCAGCGCGGGCGAAAATTCCGAAGGCCGCTCGTTGGCGGATGGATAGCAACTCGCTGCTCATCAGCAGTGACGCGATTGTTGGGTCCATTAGCTCAGCCTTGAGTGCGAATCCACCCACTACTCCTTCCGATCTGCCGTAATCTATTGAAAATACGGCGGTGACATGGTGGCTTGCGGGCTGCAGCAGCCGATGGTCCGGAGGGAACGAATGGCGAACACGGCTCCCTTGATTGGATCCCAGACAAGGATCCTGCTCGTGGAGGACGAGGCTTTGATCGCGATGGACCTCAGGCGACGCCTCCAGAGTCTCGGTTACACCGTCACGTCTATCGCCCGAACTGCCAGGGACGCCCTTCGCCTGGCATTCAGCGATGCGCCCAATCTGATCCTGATGGACATCCACTTACAGGGGGAGAAAGATGGAATTCAGGCGGCAGAGGAGATCCGGAAACGCCTGGATATTCCCGTTGTCTATTTGACGGCTCACTCGGACAACCTGACCATTGAGCGTGCCAAACGAACGGGGCCATTTGGATACATTACGAAACCGTTCGAAACCGTTGATGTCAGGGCTCAGATCGAGGTGGCGTTGGCCAAACATCAGACGGAGAGAACACTTCGAAACAGGGAAGCGTGCCTGTCAACTACACTTCGGCATCGCGAGCAGGAACTGAGCGAGTTGCTTGACCACACACCGGACATCGTCATCCGGCTCGATCGCGGTTTCCACTTTACTTACGTGAATGCCAGGACGGCCCAGGTTGCGGGGATCCCGCCCGAAGCTTTTATAGGGAAGACATCGAGGGAGATCGGCTTGCCGCAAGAACTAATTGATCTATGGATGCAGCCGACGCGCCGTGCATTCGACACCGGGCAGGTAAACACTCTCGAATTTTCCTACCCCTCTCCAGGCGGGGCCACCGAATGGGAAGAGCGCTTTATTCCGGAATTCGCTCCCGACGGTGCCGTCGAATCGCTGCTGATCATCGGCCGGGACATTACAGAGCGAAAGCGGCTGGAAAGGCTGGCAGAATCGAGCCGTAACGAAATCCGCGCCCTCGCCGCCAGTCTGATGACCGCTCAGGAGGAGGAGCGGCGGCGCGTCTCCAGGGAATTGCATGATCAAACCTGCCAGCAGCTTGCTTCACTGGCCATCGACATTGCGGGGCTTGCAGCCGAGCCCACGCTTCCTGATGCAGTGCGGCGCTCGCTTAGATCCCTGCAGGCCAGGGTCGTCAGGACAGCGGAAGAAACCCGCCACATTTCGCATGAATTGCATCCTTCTATCCTTGATGACCTGGGCGTGGCTGCTTCTCTGGAAGAGCTGTGCACACAGTTCTCCGGTCGCGGCACCCAGATCACCATGCATATCAGCCGCGGAGCCCTGCGCGCAACTCTGTCTCGTGAAATCGCGTCGTGTTTATACCGGATCGCACAGGAGAGTCTTCAGAATGTTGTCAAACATGCCAGGGCCAGACACGCCACCGTGATGCTCAAGTCGCAAAAGAAAGACATACGGTTGACGGTAGAGGATGACGGGGTTGGATTCGATCCGGCAGCAGTCAGAGCCCACGGCGGGCTTGGGTTGATCGGGATGCAGGAGCGGGCTCGTTTGGTGAACGGAATTTTATCCATCTCCACAGGACCACGTCTGGGCACGCGAATTACGCTGGACATCCCCCTCAATCCGCGCAGGTATTCGAGTCATCACAGTCCCCGCGGCCCGGACGCGGCCAATCACACGCACTCTTTCTCTAATCGCGCCGAAGACAAAACTGCTGGAGTTTTGAGACGAGCCGTGATATCAACGGATTACTGCCTTCCCCCACGTAGAAGCGGCGCCAGAGGCACGCAAGCGAGTCTCGAATCAAAAGGTTTGGGCGCTCGCAGGGCGATGTGTTTCTTTTCGGCATGATGCCGTGTGTCTCCTGCGGTCGGCCCACTTCCCTGTATATCAACGAAAGTCCGGTCTCTATAGATTGCATGCTCGACGCGAGGCCGCGGAAATCGATTCTTTCCCTATACGGAAACCGGTGGCAGTAGAAGTCAAACCAGAACCGCGCGGGTGTCGAGTCGACAGCCCCCCTCGCGGTGGGGATGAAGTCGCTGAATCACCGGACCCGTCGGACGCTGGCGTGTGCCCGCAAAGCATTCTTCATTGGCCGCCACGGCGTCCTGAAGCTCTTTAAACTGAGCCGGGACTATATTTGGAATGGTTGCCACGACGGCGGCATTCAGCGCCTGAATGCACTGCCTGCGTGTTATGCGGCCTGGCGCATAGCGGTTCAGGATCTCCCGCAACTGAGCCTTTAAGACTTCCACTGCTTTTTCACCCTCGGTTCGTCCCGGAGCGCGACATTCCACCCGTGGACTTGACCTTCACGAGCAGAGTTATGGCTTCCGACTCTCTGAGGATTGTGGATGTCATTGACTGTGATGCTCCCCGATATGTAGTCCTGTATGCGGCCCGATGTAACTTGACCAGGAGATTTTTCTTTCCGGATTTGAAATCGCCGTTTAGGTTTTGACAAGCTCGCGTCTGGAATGGTTATACTGCTCATGAACACCGCGGAACCTAACGTGAGCTACTTCGTCGGTTAGAGAACAATGAGTGTTCTGACGAATCCAAATATTCAAATGCTGGTCGGGATTCAACTTGCTTTCGGAGAAGTGCGACCGAGCTCGCGCTTCGAAGCTAAAGACGCGTGATAAGCCGGCTGAATTACCGATTTTAATCGAAGAACCAGCTGCTTGCCCATGGCCAGGTCCGCCGGGTCGCCTTTATATCCCGGCATTTTCGAATCGATGAACTCCCTTCTAAACAACTGATCTGATGTGAGAGCGATGAGCAACAACAGCTCCCGTTGAGTAACTTCTAACCTGACGTTTTTCATAGTAATGGCCTATTCCGCAGGGTATTTGGTCTAAGTGCGAGTTTAATTCTATGTGAGAAAACATTCTTCTCTGACCGCCACGACGGCCATCAGCGGTCTTCCGTTCATAGTTCAATTGAGAGTTCCACAGAGTCGAAATTCGATGGCCTTGGTGGCGGCTTGCGACCGCCGTGAAGTACGACCTCAGCCACAAAATGGGCAACAACATAGACTCGGCGTATCGGTCAGCCTCCATTCGGAATCGACGTTTGAGATACTCAGGGGAATTTCGCGATTCATGCCCCGTTTCACGAGCCAGGTGACAGCCTGTCGAGCCAGCGAGAGCGCCTCTGCTCAACTCCGCCACATTAGTTAGTCCCAAAAGTCCGATGACACCAACGGCGAGGCATATGACCCCGCCGACTCTTCTCCAGCGGCGTATCCGCGCCTGCTCGCGCAGTTTTCCTTTTTGTATCCACTTTTGCCAAAGTTGCTGGTCAAGTTCGATGTGTTCTGGTTGCGGGCGGTCCATTCAGAAGCCCTCCTTCCGCCGGTTTATTGCCGGCGAAGAAAAGGATGGACGAAAGCTGGCTGGTTGGTGCGTTCATGTCTCCACTCCCCGTTCTCGGCAGAGAGTGCGCGCCCGCGTAAGGCCCGCTCGGTGGAGAGAACTTCCTTAGTATCCCACAAATGGGAAGGGATGAATGCGGAATTTGTCCACGGCCATTCCGCCTGGCGTCTGCTTCGCTCGGGTTTGAAGCACATGGCACAGCCGCTCAGCTCCGGATTCCGCAGCATGTGTCCGAAACGCTCGATGCAATGGTCTCGGGACTGGGTGCCGAACAGTTTCGATATCTATTTGCGACAATGCAGAAATTGTTTATGCTGGTGGCTTTTCGGTTACGAGATGAATGCCCCGGCGCTTGGTCCGCAGTGTCGCGTGGTCAACGTCAATCATCTTATTCCAATCTCCCTCAGGATCCACCAGTGCGTCGCAGAGCGCGCAAGCCTCGACAAGACCAATGTAGATGTCACCAGGGCCAACTTCTCTCGCGCGATCGCGCAAGCGATGGAGCCGGTCAAGTAAGTCGGAGATTTCGAAATTAGCCACTACGTCTCTCTTCTCTGGCAAAGGCTGGGCGAACACAGTGGAATGGATTCTTTGGTGCTTCTCGTCAGTTTCCGCCGTGCAACTTCATAGTCGCCCCCGTTGCGGTTCCCACATGTCAGGGAAATGGGTTCTCAAATGCGGCCTCATGCTCTCGATTTCGTTCCCGAATTCATCGGGCAAACCAAGACACATGGGACACCATTTGAAAATAGTCCCGCTAACAATATCGTCGCTCGGAGGATGCCTTTCAGGGCACGTTCTTTTCCTGATCGCATTCATATACGCGCAGCGGCAGCGTAGCTGCACTGCGCGGCGAGCGTAAAACGTCTATTCCAGGCTTCCCTATACGCACTTCGTCCGTGGGCGTATTCGCAAAACCCCGAGGCACTTGCAGATCCGGCATTGGTTTAGCCTGGAAGAGTCGCCGCGTTATCTTTGCGATACGTCGGGCCCAAAGCGTAGCCCGTTCACGCCGTGCACTGTCAGTTGCGATACCCGTGCGCGCGTACATCTGGCGGTAGAGCTTGGAAACGAAAACAAACGCGAAGCGCGCGCGCAGCGTGGGCGTACATGCGGAGCGCCTCCAGATAGCCGGGAGGCTGTAAAACTGATCCCAGACTCCCTGGGTTCTGGCTCGCATCTCATCCGAGCTCATAGTCGGATGCGGCATAAACATCTTTGGCCTTTTGTCCGGTGGAATGAGCCAGTACCGTGTGATCGGAATGCCCTCTATTTCCGGTGGATGATCGCCCATGCTTTTCTCCCAGCGTTCGAAGTCCACCGTGCCGCAAAATGGAGTCAGCATCACAAACTGCGCAAAGGCAATGCCGGAACGCTGTGCCAGTTCCACCGTAGCCTGGAAGGTATCCTGACGGTCTGTCGGCAGCCCAAAAATGAATGAGCCCAGAATATGCACGCCGTGATCCTGAAATTGCCGGAGTCGCTGCACCAGCTTTTCCCCCGACACGTTGAAATCCTTGTAGACTGCTTTCAGGCCTTCCGCCGTCACTGCCTCAATACCGACCAGCGCACCCAGAATTCGCGCCTTGCGCATCGCTTTCAGAAACTCAGGATCCTCGGCCGCTTCCATCGTGATCTGGGTAAAGAACACCATGCCCTGCGGAAGCTCGGCCAGGCGTGCCATGAGTTCGAATCGTTCTGCGCGAGTGGCTCTTAGCGCGGCCACTCTGGCATGGTTCTTCTGCCGTTCTGCCAGTTCAATGTCCGTGAGAGACACTGGGTAGAAGTTGTCGTCCGCAAGTGCGATGAAGCGGAAACCTCGACGCCGGAGTTCCACGATTTCTTCAATCACCGGGTCCGAGGCTCTTTGGCGCGGGCGCTGACCGTCTGTTCGCCAGACCGAGCAGAATGAGCAATGTTTCGCGCATCCTCGAACGGTCTGCACGGACGCCCACATGTACTTCGACGCATCCAGCAAATCCCAGCGCGCCGCCTTGAATTGGCTCGGATCGATTCGGCCACCTTCATACACCCGCTGTGCAGTGCCTCGTGCGTGATCCCTCAGCGCCTGGCTCCAGGCCAGGTCCCCATCTCCGCGAACAACGCAATCCGCGGCGCCTCGCTCGAAAGCTTCGTCCGGGTAAAGCGTTGCGTGAATTCCCCCGAAGACGACGAATGCGCCTCGCTGTTTCAAAAGACGACCGATTGCATACCCTCGAAGAGCATTGCCGGTATGAATCCCGATGCCGACGCAATCACCGGCTGCAACGCTGTTCGCATCCAGCGATTCCACTGTTTCGTCGCAGAGTATGGGGTCGCCGAGTTCGTCGGGCGTGGCTGCCGCGAGAACAAAAAGCCAGCGGGGCGAGATAACAGCCGTGCCGAACGCGGTGTCGCTTGGATTGATCAGATGTACTCGCAAATAGGTAAGCCTCCTCTGTTCGAGCCGCAATTACCGGGCCACGCAATTCTGCATTCGGCGGCGTGGTGCAAGCTTACCACCTGCACCTGAAGCACACCTGCGGACAGGCAGACTACCGTAAGCCTCCCGCGATTCATAGCGACGGCTGCGGGACCGCCGGGTTGCATTGAACATACGTCCTTCTGCTGCCGCACCCTCAACTCCGGCGGCGACGTCCAGCAGAAGATCATGGCCGGTTCTGTTCGCAGATTTGATCCCGGCAAAATCCGAAATCGGGCCAGGCGCGATCCAGCAGGGAACTACATTTTTCTTTCATTCCGCCGGCTTAAGTGATTTCTCGCGCCACTCGGGCAGCAGACGGGGTGTTGACAGAATGCTGCGATACTGCGCGGGCAAGTGGTTTCACTCTTGCGGCGCGAGCGAGAGGACACGTTCCCAATTCGGCCATCCGAAGGTGTTCTGATTGTTGTAATATCGAGCTCTATGCAGAAGTGGGAATACACGACTTTCAATAGTCAGCGCGCGCAGAGAAATGATGACGTTGTGCAGAGTCTAAATCGCTATGGGGTGGAGGGCTGGGAATTAGTCTCGTGTACGCCAGTTTTTGAAACATCGTTATACCGCTACGTCTTCAAGCGCCCGGTTCAGTAAATACACGCTGAGCCGCCGTGGCGTTTGAGTGGCAATCCGAGAGAGCCATAGTGAGCGAGCGCGTTCGCGCTCAATGTGGTGATTCGTCCACGGGGCATTATTTACGATTCAGGCTTTAGAGGCCGCTGAACCGATGGCGACGTTGATATCCCTGTTGTTCGATTAAAATTTTGACCGGCTTTTCGCGATGGCGAGGACGCGTCCACGTACTTCGAGGTACCTTCTCCGGAGTACGCAGATTTTTTGCGCGGAGATCCTTTTGCCGGTTTTTTAGCCGGAATCTATATTTCGGTAATCTGCACGCGGAAACTGTGGTACTCTAAGGCAGCTGTTGAATATCCCGCACAATCGTTTGACTCGCCCCTAACGGTCCTTCCGTTTTCGTCCTTCCTCACTCGATCCCCAGGATTTCCATTGCTGGAAACGGAGTTGTATACACATGAAAGAAACAGGAACCGTCAAGTGGTTCAATGCAGCCAAAGGATTTGGCTTTCTCTCGCGGGAGAGCGGCGAAGACGTCTTCGTCCACTTCTCGGCAATTGAAGCGGCCGGCTATCGCTCGCTCGAAGAAGGAAGCAAAGTTTCCTTCACGGTGACTCGTGGGCCGAAGGGTCTTCAGGCCGAGCAAGTCAGCCCCGCATAGAACACTGTCGGATAACGGAACGGCGGGTTATGGTGAACCTCAGCCCGCCGCCATACGACAGGTTCTGCGCAGACACTATCCCTGAGGAGGGAGCAGTATGACGAATATTTTCGTTGGAAATATAAGTTTCGATACCACGCAGTCCGATCTCGAGTCCGCATTCGGGCAATTTGGCGCTGTCGACCGTGTTCAGATCGTAACCGATCGCGAGAGCGGCCAGCCGCGCGGCTTCGCGTTCGTGGAAATGAGCGATCGGCAGTCCGCCGACGCCGCCATCGCCCAATTGAACGGAAGCGAGTTGCGTGGGCGCGCCATGAATGTTAACGAGGCTCGCCCGAGGCCCGAAGGCAGCGTTCGTCGCGATGGTGGTGGTTTTAATCGCCGGCCAGGCGGTCCTCCACGGCGCGACGCCAATCGCGGATCGCGCTGGTAGCCCCGAGTATGCCAGGCCGCGGACCATTGACATTCAAAAAGAGACAGCGCGAGCAGCAGCAGAAAGAAAAACAGGCGGAGAAACTCGCCCGCCGTCTGGAACGCAAGCAGAAGCCCTCGGCCGCAGAGGAGCAGGTTCTTGATTTATCCTCACTGACTTACCCTCAGCAGGATTTGGCGCATGTTGGCGATACGGATCACACTTGAGGAAACATGGAATACCTTCTCGAACACTATCGGCACACGGCGGGCGTCCGGATTTTCATTTTTAATGGCGTATCGCCGGATCATTCGCATTCTCAGTTCACTGTCAGCGTGGATACAGCGTTGCTCCGAAGGTACACCATCTCGCTGCAGGAACTTCCACTTCTTTGCCGCCGCTTTTTAGAAAACAGAGCAATCGCCGGTGGTTCTCGTTCGCTGACGTTCGCGGAGGCGGATATGGCGCACCTGGCAACGGAACGCGAAACTCTCAATGCGGCCAATAAACGGAAATTCGGTGGTCGGCCATGGCTCGCCGGCAGTCATAATCGCGCTGGCGCAAACATCAAGGGACAGGATCCAGATACCCTCACGCGGTGGGGCACGGGCTCGCCAGCGTGATAGCGCGAGGTACTCTTTGCCGTTTATCAATCTTCGAGTGTGTAGCTCTGCACCGGGGGACATTCATGTACGCCTTCGCGTACGGTAACCACAGTCTGCCGCAATCTATCGCATCGTGAGAGCGAGGGGATCGAGAGCCCGCTCGGCGGCATGCTGACACTCAATGGAATGAGGACTGAATGTCGCTTGCATGCTGGATTGCTCTCGGCCTGATTACCGGCTTCGCCGCAAGCAAGATAGCCAACAAATTGGGTTACGGACGCCCGATGGATGTGGCCGCCGGGATTGCTGGTGCAATCCTCGGCGGGCTTTTATTTGATGCGGCGTGGCATTCGCCGGTCGTCGCCGTGAATCTGTGGAGTCTTCCTGTTGCTGGTGCGGCGTCAGGCCTCGCGCTGTGGATATGGCATGGGCTTATTCGCAGAGCCTGAAGGCTTTTGGGGTGGGTCCGGATATCTGCTGTTCGTCAGCTCCGGATTTCACTTCAACAGGACAACGGGCACGTCGGTGAATAGCGTTTTCAAGATCGAATGTCTGATTTTGTTAAAGATCCAAATGAAATGAGAGGCCAATGGAACATCTCTTCGAGGACAACGACGTAACGAGCGCAGAACTGTGGCGTGCATGGAAAGAGAAAGGCAGACGGCGCGATCAAGCAAATGCGCGGAGAGTGCGTCTGGCCGCCGTACTGCTGATGAGCGTAATTGCAGCCGCTTTCGCTGTTTACGAGTTCCTCCTGAGATAGCGGCGATCAACCCTGGTTGCCCCGCAGGAATCGTCGGATTTCGCAAAGACGGGCTGGTGAGCTAATCGAAGGTAAATTTCCAGATGGCCACACAATTGCCCATATGGATTGCATAAATGAACTGCGCCAATTCAGGTCAGCCGATAACTACTGGAAGATGCTGTCGGGTGGGACTTGTACTCTTTTTGGTGACCGTTGGAGGCAGCGCTCCGTTGCCTGACTCGGCTGGCGCGTCGAACGAGATCGTAGCCGAGGCGATGAAGGTAGCCAGACAGCAGCAGGAACGACTGCCAGCTTATTCGGTACTTCGGCGTTACACCCTCAGGAATAAACATTTGAGCGCTCCCGTCGCTATGCAGGTGCGATGGAAATACAGCCCTGGAGAGGGAAGAGAGTTTCAGATTGTGGATCCAGGAACTGCCACGGGTATAGCCAGGGAAGCCCTGCTGAAACTGCTGCAACAGGAGGCTGAGAGCAGCAAGCTCGCAAGCGACCCTTCTTCCGTAACCCCGGACCACTATATCTTCGAATCAACCGCCGCCGATGAAAGTGCCTATACAATCCGGCTCACACCCAAAATCAGCACAAAGTATCTGGTGAATGGTTATGCCTATATCGCGCGCGAGGGCGGCTCACTGACTCGTGTCCAGGGAACGACGTCAAAGCGGATTTCCTTTTGGGTCGGTAAGGCAACCATTTCCCTGGAGTTTGCCAACTTTGAAGGCTACTGGCTTCCGTCTCGCACCCACTCGACCGCGGATGTGCGGCTGATCGGCAACACCGAGCTCACAATCGAAGCTACGGATTACAGATTCGGAATCCAATAGAGAACAGACCGAGGAAAGCGCATTGCCTGACTCTCTCGATCTGTCGCCTCTCATTGCCATTCGACACGGCGTGCCACGAGGGCAACTCCTCCTGTGGTCATCTCAAACCGCTCTCGATCGAGGAGAGCAGAGTGTCCGATTTCGATGCCTGCCGGAACTGACGTGTGTTCGTCAATGATTGCGCGCCGGATCTTCGCACCCCGGCCAATGCGGCAGTTATCGAGCAGAATGGAATCTTCCACGCAGGCGCCGCTATCCACATAGACTCCCCTGCCAAGGATGGAATTCCGTACAATCCCGCCACAGAGAATGCAGCCTCCGGACACAATCGATCCGAGCGCTTCGCCCGGCCGGCCCACTTCGTCGTAGGTGAATTTGGCTGCCGGGTCCGGGTAGCTGGCTGTTCGAATGGGCCAACGGCGATTGTACAGGTTCAGTGATGGAACGACGCCGCACAGGTCCATCTGAGCTTCGTAATAGGCATCCGCGGTCCCAACGTCCCGCCAATAGGCGACAGCGTCTGCCTGCTCGTCAGGAATCGTATTCGCCTGGAACTCCCAGGCATACATCGGGCGCTGGCCCACCAGCGACGGGAGGATATCGTGTCCGAAATCGTGGCGGCTTCCCAGGGTGCGAGCATCCTTGTGAAGTACATCAATGAGAGTGCGGATGTTGAAGAGGTAGTTACCCATCGATGCAAACACTCGTTCCGGCATTCCCGGCATCCTCGGCGCGTCCCCGCGTTTCTCGTGAAATCCGTGGATCAGACCGTTGGCATCGGCTTCGATCACACCGAAGTCCGAAGCCAGCGCCGCATCCACGGGATAAGCAGCGATTGTTATCTCCGATCTTTTTCGAACATGTTCGTCGACCATGGCCCCGATGTTCATCCGATAGATGTGGTCGGCGCCGAAAATCGCAACTATAGCCGCGTCGGAATCTTCGATCAGATTCAGGTTCTGGTAAAGGGCGTCGGCCGTCCCTTTGTAACCTGCTTCCTCGATGGAGCGCAACTGAGCCGCCACCGGCATGACAAATTGCCCAGGGAGTATGCCTCCGAATTGCCAGCCATCCCGGAGGTGACGCAACAGAGAGTGACTGTTTGCCTGAACAAGAACATAAATTGCGCAGATATCGGAATTGACAAGGTTGCTGAGTACAAAATCAATGATCCGATACTTACCGCCGAAGGAGACAGCGGGCTTTGCGCGCTCAGCCGTGAGGACCCCGAGGCGGGAACCGCGGCCGCCAGCCAGAACGAATGCCAAAACCGCCGGTTTCATATTGTTCTATCCTTTCAGCGTGTAGCAGGCACGAATCACGCGCGGAACTGGAGTGATTGCGCGAAGAGACGGCGGTGGAACTCCAGGTGCGGGCAGTCAGCCCGCCTCCCACAGGCGGCCACGAGGACGCCCGATCGGTCGCGACATCTCAAGCTGTCGTTGGGCGGCGAGCCAATCGGGCACGGCCGTTTCCGCAGGACAACCAGCATTGAGCCACAGGAAGTATGCTGCCTCTCGTAGCTGCGACTCCGCGGGTTGTCCGGGTTTCGGCCTTGCGAGGAGGAATTCGACAATCCTGTCGCGGTGATCACGCACTGCCGCCGCGGTTCGCTCCGCGGCACGATCCTCATCTGCTCCGCGAGTTGCAATCGAATCCTGCCGGATACGGGTTTGGGCAATCCACTCCCGAAACGCCGTGTCGTAACACAGCCGCAACTGCCTGTATCGCACAGTATTTTCCGATTTCTCGGTATTCGATCGTGTGGCCATACCATAGAGACGTTCCGGTACGCCTGAGGGTTCACACAAAACGGGTGGACAGGATCACGCAGAAGCCGCCGCGTCTGCCAGATCCGCAGAGTTCTGAGGGCGACAATCCGTGAAGCGCCTTCTTTGATCCATGTATGGCGCGATGCGACCGGAGACGGTGGCAAGTGGAGGTTGACGCGCGGGGACGACTGACCTATGCTGGTAAATGCGCGAGCGATTCCGCTCACTCTTCGGGCGATCTGAACTAAGTCGGATTGTCTGAACTCCCCTCCTTAGCAAGCTCCGGGAAAGGTCGGTCCTATGTCTTCGTCCGGCTCTGTTGTCCTCCTTACCCACCGTATTCTGATCTTGCTATCTGTCGCTGTCGGACTCGTTAAGCTCATCGCGCATAGTAAGCTTGAGCGATCGATATTGCGAGAGCTGGATCGCTTCAGATCCGCTCGGCAGCGGGCTGACACCCAGATGGGATGAGGAATAAATGTCGCTTGTGTGCTGGATTGCTCTCGGCCTGATCACCGGATTCGCTGCAAGTAAGTTTGCGGACAAATTGGGTTACGGGCGGCCGATGGATGTTGCCGCAGGGGTTGCCGGCGCATTTGTCCGCGGGCTTTTATTCGGTGCAGCGCGGCAGCCGCCCGCCGTAGCCGTGAATCCGTGGAGTCTTCCCGCTGCCGGTGTGGCATCTGCCCTTGCGCTGTAGGTGTGGCATGGGCTGATTTGCAGAGCCTGAACGTGTCGGGACGGAGCTCCCGGTAAATATGCCCGTGTGTCCGTCAACGGTGAAGCCGATTGTTTAGAGGCGGCAAGTCTGATTTTGCTGAATGCCCAAAATGAAACGAGAACAATGGAACACCTCCTCGAGGATAAAGACATAATGAGCGCGGAACTAAGGCGTGCCTGGGAAGAAAAAAGAAGACAGCGCGACAAGGCGACTACCCGCAGATTGCGCCGCACCGTGGGCCTGACGATTGGCATACTCTTAATGGCCTCATCGTTTTACGTCTTCATCGTGAGATAGCGGGCGATCATCCACGTCCTGGTGCGCGACTATCGATCGCTCATTTCCAGAAACGCGAAGCCGTGCGGCTGTCCGCTGTCGCGATTCGCCCTGCAGACTTCGCTCACGTTCGAGAGGAACATCGAGCGACTTTTTGCGATGGCGAGGGACGGGTCCACATACTTCACGAGTTCCCTCCTGCGGAGTATCAGGCTTTCCTGCACAGAGACCCATTTTGCGGCTCTTCCGGACCGAATCCATTTTCCGGGACTCTACACGCGGAAACTGTGGTACTGTGGGGTAGCTGTTGAATATCCCGCACAATCGTTTGACTCGCCCCTAACGGTCCTTCCGTTTTCGTCCTTTCTCACTCGATCCCCAGGATTTCCATTGCTGGAAACGGAGTTGATTAAAAGATGAAAGAAACAGGAACTGTCAAAGTGGTTCAATGCAGCCAAAGGATTTGGTTTTCTCGCACGGGAAAACGGCGAAGACGTCTTCGTCCACTTCTCGGCCATTGAGGCGGCCGGCCATCGCTCGCTCGAAGAAGGAAGCAAAGTTTCCTTCACCGTGACGCGTGGCCCGAAAGGTCTTCAGGCCGAGCAAGTCAGCCCCGCATAGCCGCTGACGGATAACCCCACGGCGGGTTGTTGTTTGAACCTCAGCCCGCCACCATTCTGCAGGGATGCATTATCCCTGGTGAGGAAAGCATGACCAATGTTTTCGGTGGGAATCTAAACTTCGACACCACCCAGTCTGATCTCGAATCGGCTTTCGGCCGATTCGGCGCTGTTGACCGCATTCAGATCGTGACCGAATCGTTCCATCGGGCGGAACCTGAACCATGAAATCCTCGGTGGACGAGTGACCACATTGAGCGCGAACGTCTCAATATCGTGCGATCCGGCGCTGTCTGCGCTTGCTGGGGCTCCGCTGCCTGTAATCGCGTTGGATTCCGAAAACAACATCCGGCTCTGGAACAGCGCGTGTGAGCAGCTCCTTGGATGGAAAGAGCACGAGGTGATAGGCGGCCGGCTACCGATGCTTTCGGCGTCCGAAGCCCGGGAACTGGCGCTGAATGTGGCATACGGTCTCGTTTCCGTCAGCATCCATGAGATGCTCCAGCACTGCAAAAACAAGGCTGGCGCCACTCTTGGAATTCGTATTCGCGCCACCCCGTGGTTTGGCCCGGAGAAGCGCCGATGTGGCATATTCCTCATGCTGAAACCGTTGCCGGAAACAGGACTGAGCGATGAAGAGCGAGCGCACCTGATCGAGCAGGCAAAAATCGCCCGGGAAGAAGCAGCAAACGCGCAGCGATACCGAACGCTCCTGGAAGCCGCGCCAGACGCGATCGTGAAGGTCGATAAGACCGGCCGCATCGTATTGATGAATCGCGCCACTGAAACGCTGTTTGGTTATACCCGCGATGAACTTGTCGGCCAGCCTGTGGAAATCCTGGTACCGCCCGCCGCACGGGGGGCCCATATCGGTCAACGCGCGGGTTACTGGAAGCAAGCTGCGTGCCGCCCTATGGGGCGCGGTCTCACTTTTATCGCGGTACGGAAAAACGGGACCGAATTTCCGGTGGAAATTAGCCTCAGCCCTGTGGCAGTTGGAGGAGAAACGCGCGTAATAGCGATCATTCGTGATGTTACAGAGCGCCGCCGAATCGAACAGGAGACGCGGGCAATGGAGGACCGCTTCAACGGCGCACTGAAAGAGAAAAACACCCAGCTTGAGGGGCGCAATCACGAGGTAGAGGAAGCCAACAGGCTCAAAACGGAATTTCTGGCGAGTATGAGCCACGAGTTACGGACACCGCTCCATACGATCATCGGTTTCTCAGAGTTGCTGTTGGAGGAAAGCCAGGGGCCGCTAAACGAAAAGCAGAGGCGATTTATGGATCATGTCCATCGTGACTCGCAGCACCTGCTGGAGCTGATCAACGACATTCTTGATCTGAGTAAGGTCGAATCCGGAAACATCGAACTGCGGCTGGAGAAATTCGAGGCTAAGGCGGAAGCCACGAACGTCATTGATGGTCTCCGGGGCGCGGCCGAATCCAAATCAATTAGCCTGGAACTGGTGGGCGCGCAGAGCTGTACAGTGAGCGCGGATTTGCGGCGCTTCCGCGAAGTGCTCCTGAACCTCATTGGTAACGCGTTGAAGTTCACGCCCGACGGGGGATCTGTTACAGTCTCGACCTCACGGTCTGACGAGTCCGGATTTTGCTGTTTTGCCGTGCAGGATACGGGTATAGGGATTGCTTCCGAGCAATTGGGCGCAATCTTCGATAGGTTCTACCAGATCGGATCAACCATCAAAGGCGTCCGCGAGGGGACCGGCCTCGGACTGGCGATTACGAAACACCTGATTGAGCTGCACGGCGGAAAGATTTGGGTGGACAGCCAGCCCGGCCACGGAAGTTGCTTCAGTTTTACCCTCCCGCTGGACTCGACCGCACTCGCATGAGGCGGAACCCGGCGCTGAAGTATCCGAATGGGTTGCGGCCCGAGGCCGATGCGGCCAAACACGCTCGCGCTGCGACACTGACAAGACGTCCGCGATAAGCGCTCATATCACGAGCCGCTTTCAGCCCTGCTTCGACGGGTTCTTACTGCCTGTCGGGCGGCCCTGCGGCCGTCTTACGTCTTTCGCCAGTGTTCTCCGGAAATGGACGGCAGCTCCCGGACGGCTTGGCCGATTGCACTTGGTAGTGCTTTGTGGGTAAATATTGGAGTCCCTCGGATGCAGAGATCAATGCCGACCACGGAAAAAATAGTGCAATGCGCCGAGCGGGATAATCTGATGAAACGTTATCAGGCCGCCCTCCGCGCGTTTACCGAGGTCTCCGAGCGATGGGCGGAGATTCTGGGTACTGCCGACAGCGCAGCCCGTCGCCGGGCACGCACGCTGCGCGATGAAGCGCGGATAGAATCCGATATGGCTCAGGCTGAACTCGAACAGCACATCTCGGAGCACGGGTGCCACTCACTACCGAGTTAGAACCATTTTTCCGCTTCACGGGGGGAGCGCGTGGTGCCAGGCTGGTCCTGTGAACTGCCCGGAGTGCTGCCGTCTGACAGAAGAATGCGGGCGTCTGGATGATGCGATGAATGGCGCCGATGAGGCGTTGGACATCGCAACCAGAACGGGCACCCGCACACAGTACCATGCTGCCCTCACATCGGCAAACGATGCCGGAATAGAATCCAGATCCGCACACCTCCCGCTGGCGACACACCTGCAGCAGCAACACTCACCACCAGCCTGCCACCGGCTGGAGAACTGCTGAAGTGACTACTTTGCGGGTATATCTATTTTTGCGTCTTGCCGGCTGAGGTGTGAGCGTTCAGGCTGTTTGTTGTCACTCGATTGCGAACGCGCCGGGCTATTTTCTGTTTGCGCAATCTGTTGAACCGCGCCTTATCTCCATTTTTTGCTGACATAATTTAATTATCGCGTGGTTGAGGAGCCGGCGTCGAATCATACCGTATCGACTCTCCGCTGAAGTAGTTTGGTTCACACATCCAGCTTCGATAAGGCTTCCATGTGCGACTCGTGGTACTTTTGCGAAGGCGCACGTCGTCGGGCAGCATTTCACGCCCGGCCATAGGAGAATGATAATAAGTGAGTACGAAGCTGAATCTGGGGCAACGCTTGCCTGCCGGGCAGTCTGACCATGCTTTTGCGTACGTCGTAGACTGTTTGCCGCCTGGACACAGGGCGAGAGTCGAATCTCTCGAGTTGCACGGAGCGAACTGGCGAATGTATCACTACATGGATCGGCATGGTTGGCGCTTTATCGGTGAATACGGCTCCGTCGACGAGGCTCTCGCGGGTCTTCAGGAAGAACTGGATAATCTCGACTGACTCCCGCGTCCTGAATGTTCCTTCAGCTCTCTGGCCCGGATTTTCGTCCGGCCTGAGTGGGAGTTGGCCTGAACCGCAGCAGGACGATCC
>CAZPZE010000154.1:0-6498 GCA_964590625.1 uncultured Solibacteraceae bacterium | reverse complement strand
CGGATGCGACCGAAGCGAAAAGCGCGATCGCGAGGCAAAACATGGCCGGACGGACCGCCGGAATGCGAAACATACGAGTGAAACTCCTCTATAAACGGTTAACAGGAAAAGGGTAACATAGCGGTTCCCGGCGGCCGGCGCTGGAAAATCACGCTCTCCCCTGGACGCGCGCGGAGCCCGCATGGTTTCGCTATCCTCCGCTGGCGGAAGTTGCAGGAAACCGGCGTCTTCGCGCTCAGCGCGGGATGTCCGCGGACGCCAGCAGCGCATCCGTCAGGTGATCGATCGCGAATTCCTGATTGCTACGGTCCGCCTCTGCCACCGGCAGCGACGCCAGCTCCAAATGGACCAGCTCATGAACCACCGTGACCTGCATGTCCTTCAGCATCGCCGTCACATCCGTGTGATACCCCGAAGCATCCATCACCCGAATGGTTGCGGACTTTTTCTCACGATCCCAGTGGATATTGCCGAGAGTCCCCGGCCGCAGATCTTCAGGCCGCGAAAGCAGAATGTGAACGTTCCAGTCATCGAGCGCCAGCCGATGCTGCCAGTACGGCAATACTTCATGTACGTACCGGTTCGCCAGCGCCTCGCGATCCTCGCCGCTCAACGGCGCATCCGCCGCCTGCTGCGCGTAAACGCCACAACTCAAAGCTGTTAGCAAAAGAAGGGAAAAAGGCAGAGGCCTCAGGAGGCGGCGACACAACCACGTCACCCCCTGAGGCTATCACGTTTGCGGGAATTTTCGACTACTGTATATCGATACTTTGGACGGAGATTGTCCCGTTACTTTCGGTTCCGGACACCTTAGCAGTGTAGGACTGAGACATGGATTTCGTCGGGTCGGCTGAGCGGTCAGCACGGCTCTTGATGGCCTCGGCCGCCTTCGTATTGCCCGCGGAGTCCAGCTTGTAGGTCTTCCCGTTTGCCTCGATCGCGAAGGCCGTGGTGGCCGTTGTCGCATTGCAGGAAGCTTTGGAAGAACTGGGGGAAGCGCTCGCCGCGCTGCTGCTCGAGCTCGGGGTCGTCGAGGTCGTGCTCGAAGTGGTAGCGCTGCTGGTGCTGGAATGATTCTGATCGGCGCAGGTCGCGTCCATCAGCTTGCCGTTGAAATCAGCTGCGAACGATGCCATAGACAACGCCGCCATGAGAGCAATTACGGATAATGCGATTTTCATTTTGGTTGTCCTTATCTGGTTTACGCGGAATGATCAAGGCATCCGCGCACGCGGCCAATGCAAGCACGCATCGCGCCAGTACTTTTAGTTCATGCGATTACGAAAACCCAAGGGACAACCGGCGGTAAGAATTTCCGGAAGCGCGGAGGTAGATCCTGCGCGAAACATCCACCATTACCGTGCGCGGGAGCACTTACGAAGATGCGGGCTACGCGGCGTGATCCCGCACCCACTCCGCTTCCCAGCGGCGGATCGCGGCGTCATACTCTTCGAGCTCACGCGGCGTGACCGTGAGATAGACATTGTCCATGTCTTCGCCGTTCTCGATCACCTGGCGAAGCTTGCAATACGCCACGCGCGAGCACCACGTATCCGAAATCTCGCGGCCCGTCCGCTTCGAAAACTCACGCAGCTCCGGATGCGAAAGCACCACGATTTTCTGCTGCTCCGGCTCGCCGCTCTCCGGGCTCTCCAGCACGAAGCACACATCCACCGTGTCGGCGTGCCGGATCGAAATCCCCGTCTGCAGATACTTGAAGAGCGCACGCCAGGTGCGGCCGAACGGGTCGGGCCCCACCTGGAAATCGCGGAAGTTTTCCATCGGGTCTATTTTAGCCTGTACGGTAGTCTGGTAAACGACGATGGCATACGAGAAAGAACTCGAAATCGGCGCGAAGATCGCGCGTGAAGCCGGCAAGCTGGCTCTCCAGATTCAGGAGGGCAGCCTCGGCATCGAAATCAAGGCGGACGAGTCGCCCGTCACCGTTGCCGATAAAGCCTGCGAGAAGCTGATTGTCGAAGGCCTCTCCGCCGCCTTCCCCGAAGACGGACTCATCGGCGAAGAAGGCGCCATGCGCGAATCGAAGAGCGGCCGCCGCTGGATCATCGACCCCATCGACGGCACCCGCGATTTCATCCGCGGCACCCGCGCCTGGACCATGCTGATCGGGCTCGAAGACAACGGCAAAATCGTCGCCGGCCATGAATACTTCCCCGCCACCGGCGAGATGTTCTCCGCCGCCAAAGGCGAAGGCGCGTGGTTGGACGGCAAGCGCATGCACATGTCGAACATCACGAAGAAGAGCAAGGCGCTCCTCTGTTGCAACGGAATCGGCTTCATGCACCGCTATCCGTTCAAGGCGGATTTTCTCGATTGGGCTTCGGAATTCTGGACCGTCCGCAGCACCGGTGGATGCCTGGACGCCATGCTGGTCGCAAGCGGCCGCGCCGACGTGTGGATTGAAGCGCAGTGCGCTCCGTGGGATGTAGCGCCGCTCAAAATCATCGCCGAAGAAGCCGGCTGCGTGACCTTCGACTTCACCGGCAAAGACACCATCTACGGCGGGAACTTCGTCATCACCGTCCCCGCGCTTGCCGACGAAATTCTCAGCTTTGTATCCCGCAGGCAGTAGCGGCTGACGACTTCAGAGCCGGCCAGGCAAGCGGCCCGGGACGTGACGATCGCCGCGCGCGCTTTTCGGAAACACGCCGGGCGGCAAGTGCGATTTCAAACGCCTTGCTGGAGTGATCCATCGCGATGCGGGCCGCTTCGTGACCACTAAGATGGTCTCCCCTTCCATGTTTTTCCGCCGCCGCCAGATGCGCGTATGCCGCAATCCGATGCATTTCCACGATTTTCTGCGTCGAGCCGTTCATAGTCGATAACCGTACCTCGTCGGGGCAAATGCAAGTCGCATTCCATACGGCATATACTGAATGGCGATTCTGTTACAGGAGATCGCCGCCATGTGGAAACGACTTCTTCCTTGTCTCGCTATCGCGTCAGCTATGGCCTTCGCGCAGGCCCCCGGTGCATCCGGCGGCCGTGGTGGACGCGGCCCCCAGTTACCGCCCATCATGTCTCCGGAAGTTGCTGATGGCGGTCAGGTCACCTTCCGCCTCCGCGCTCCGAATGCGCAGAACGTTCACATCGCTGGTGGTGACATTCCGAACAGCAGCACGCGCGGCGTCATGACGAAGGACGCGGAGGGCGTCTGGTCCGTCACCATTCAGCTCGATCCCGGCGCGTACCGCTATAGCTACAACGTGGACGGCATCACCGTCGTCGATCCGCGCAATGCTGCGGTGAGCGAATCGCTCTCCAATGTGTGGAGCCTGGTCGTTGTAGCAGGTTCGGAATACTTCGACACCAAAAATGTGCCGCACGGCGCGGTCGCTTCTGTCACCTACTGGTCAAGCGCGCTGAAGAAATTCCGCCGCATGCACGTCTACACGCCGCCCGGCTACGAAACGAGCAAAGACAAGTATCCGGTGTTCTACCTGCTCCATGGCGCAGGCGATAACGATGATGCCTGGACCTCCGTCGGCCGAGCCGGCTTCATTCTCGATAACCTCATCGCCACGAAGAAAGCCAAACCGATGGTGGTGATCATGCCCGCCGGCCATACGCGCGAAATGACCGGTGGCGGCGGCCGCGGCGCTTCAACCCAGCCCGATGAATTTACCCAGGACTTCGAAACCGACCTCATGCCGTACGCCGAAAGCCACTACCGCGTCATGACCGATCGCGCTCACCGAGCCATCGCCGGTCTGTCGATGGGCGGCAGCCAGACGCTCAACATCGCGATTCCGCATCTGGATAAGTTTTCTTACATCGGTGTCTTCAGTTCCGGATTGCTCGGAGTTCTTGGGGGCCGCGGAGGCGGAGGCAGCCCCGACCTGTGGGAATCCCAGCACAAAGCCGAACTGACTAACGCTGCCTGGAAGAAAGGGCTCAAGCTCGTCTGGTTCAGCACCGGCAAAGACGATTCCCTGATCACCACGAGCCGCGCCACCGTCGACCTCCTCAACAAGTACGGCTACAACGCAACCTTCCACGAAAGCACCGGCGCCCACACGTGGATCAACTGGCGCAACTATCTCGTGGAGTTCGCGCCCCAACTCTTCCAGTAGCGGCTACGGCCGCTCTGCCCCGAGAAGCCGGAACATCACGCGAAGCTCGCGGCGCCAGTCCGCCGCGAGCCCCACCCGCGTGAACTCAATCTCCGGCGAGAGCGACCCGATCACCGTCTCCGTCGTCGAATGAAACTCAAGCGCCGGCGCGACCAGCAGCACTCGCGGCGCCTCCCGCCGAATCGCTGCACCCGGAAAATATCCCAGTCGCTCGAAGTCTCCCGCGGCCAAATGCTTCCGCACTCGCAGCCAGTAATCCAGCGCCTGGAAGGGCAGCTGCAATCCCGCCGAAGCCTTGATCTCGATCACCGCCAGCCGCCCAGTATCGTCAATCGCCAGCAGATCGATCACGCCACGCTCCGGCCCGCTGAACACAGGCACCTGGCCGTAAATCGGCGCCGGCCGCAATGAAGCGTCGATGGCTTGCGGATTCGCCCTCACCTGCGCTTCCAGCCACCCCTCCGGCGATTGCAGAAACAAGGGATGCTGCCGGTCGGCCGCATCCTCGCGCCGCACCCGCACCACCTCCGACGCGAGTGACGCCAGCGTCGCCGGCGTACATTGCCGCTTGCGCTGTATCCCGCAGAACAACCGCCCGTTCCCGGCGCGCCCGAACTCCAGCCCATGCACCCGCAGGCTCATCGATCCGTCGCTCTGCTCCACCGCCTCAACCTCCGGCGGCAAATCGCGGAACGTCGGCAATTCCGCATTCGGCTGTGATGGCCGGCGGCAGGGGGGCAGCGACGACTCCAGATTCCCCGCATCCGAAAAATCAATCAGGCCAGTCGTATCGCGCTCGTCGTAAGCGAACAGCTCGCACGCTGCCACGAAGGGATTCACCAGCGCCGCGCGAAACGCCACCTCTTTCTCCTGCCGAAAAGGCGCATAGAGAAGCAACCGTCCGATCGTGATCTTCTTCTCGCGCCGCCGCAGATAATCCAGCCAGATCAGCCCCGCCGGCACGATCCCCGCAACATCCGGCGAATCCGGCGGCGCCGCCATCACCGAGATTCCAACCGACCCGCGCCGCAAATACCCGCGCACCCACGATGCCGAGAGGCTCTCTTCCAGATTCGGATCGCTGCTGATGTCCTCAATCGACCAGCCAGGAAATTCACGCGCCAGCAACAGACGAACCCGGTCGCGAAACGCAGTGCGCGAAGACTTGCGCCGCCACTCCACGCCTTCGGGCGCCGCAAGATCGGCGATCTGCATCTCTCCGGTTGTTTTAGGAAATCGCTCCGTGGTCAGAGTGATCCGGTCGCGCCGCTGCTCCTTCACCGCCACGATGCGGCGAACCAGATTCCGGTGCTCCTCCCATACCTGAAGCGTGAGACGGCCGTTCCATTCGGAGATCGTCCAGTTCCCCGCCGTCAGCAATAGAGGTTCTTCGCCAGGATCGAGCACGGCGGGCTGCGCCGCCGCGGCCACAAAGCGTTCCACGACGCTTCGCAGGCCGTTGTCCGGTTCCACGAACCTGCCATTGTGCCACAAGCTGGTCCGTGGGGCGGATTGTCATCTGCCGCCGATTGTCAATCGATTGTCAATCGGCGTGGTCGGCGGCAGTCGATCGTAGAGGCCGAATCATCGATCCACCCGCAAACCAGAGGACATTCCCATTCGCGCCCTTCAGCACCACACGGTACCAGCCGTTCATCGGCTCAGCTGAGAATGTCGCGGCAGTATGTCCATCCTGATCCGTGAGCACAAAGCTCCGCGCCCGCACTTCATTCGGCACGATCGCATCCTGCGCAAACACTGGCGCCGGCGCGATGAATCGCGTCAGCATCCCGCCCGCGAAGCCAGCCGCCAGCACCATGACGAGAGTCAGCTTGTTATCCACACTTCTATCCAGGCGAATATAGAAATCAGTTCCAAAAAATTTCCCGCCCGCGGGAGAAAGGAGAAACATGACTGCACGAACAACCAACCGCCGCGCCATCCTCACCGGTGTGGCAGCGGCCGGACTGGTGCGAAGCGCGAAAGCGGCCGAAGCGCCGGCGAAGAAGGTCTACCGCACCGGCCCGAAGCCCGCAACGCCGCCCGCTTACTCCACCGGCGTCTCGCTCGGCAACCTGCTGTTCCTTTCGGGCATCATCTGCCGCACTCCCGGCGATATCAAAGCCCACACCGAGTTCGTCCTTGGCGAAATGAAGAAGCAGCTCGAAGCGGCCGGCTCATCCATGGAAAAAGTGCTCCGCTGCACCGTCTTCCTGGCCGACATGAAAGACTTCGCCGCCATGAATGAGGTCTACACCGGAACGTTCGGTGAAGATCCGCCCACCCGCAGCACCATCGCAGCCGCCGGCATCCCGGCGAATTCGTTAATTGAAATCGACGCCATCGCGTTTATCTGATCGAAACACACCCGCCCCACGACCGCGCATTCCGGGCTCCGTCGCCC
>CAZPZE010000153.1:0-4122 GCA_964590625.1 uncultured Solibacteraceae bacterium | reverse complement strand
TCGATCAAGACATCCCAATCACCCTCAATCCCCGTCTTGTCCACCACATGAACAACCTTCCCCTCCATAGCCGCCAACGGACTCCCGGTTGAAAGCATCGCCCCCAGATCCTCCGCCAGCAGTGGCATCGTCATCCGGAAGTATTCCGAATGCCACTCCACGCCCGTGTCCGTCCGCATACTGGAATTCCGCACCGGACCGAAGTAGCTGTTCGTCATCAGGACAGTACCGCCAACAGGTCCCCCCTCTTCGCCGGGAATCCGGCACGTCAGATTGGTCTTCCCATCGACCGGAATCGATTCCGTCCATTCCCCACACTCCGAGCGATCCATCTCGCGCGCCGCCTTCAGCTTCGGCCCATTCTTCGCAACCACGAGCGCATACCCCACCTGCTCCACCTGCGCGGTGTGCGCCTCCAGATGAAATCGCTCTTCGAGCAGCGCCTTCATCATCTCGGGAATCTGCTCGCGCGTCGCGCCCTTCGGCATAATCGCGTGTATCGCAAACCACGTGGCCTGGTCGTTGAGCCACGCCGACCCGGTCACCAGCCGTGGATCAATGCGATAGGCCTGAGCGATCAGCACCTTCAGCGGCGTGCCGTAGTTATCGTAGTGCGTACCGGAAATACACACCATGCAGAAGCTGCTCGCCTTCCCTTCCCGATACGCATGGAACGAAGGGTTCGCCGCATTCTGCGCCTCCGGCCCGCCCGCCGGACGGATCGACGCCGCCTCAAACCGCATCGCAGTTGTCTGCGCCGCAGCCGCAAGACAAGCCGCAGCCAGCATCAAACTTCGAAAGCCCGCCATACCGCACCTCCCTGCGCCACCTCCCGCGACTCGCCCCCTGCATTATCCCGCAACCTGCACACACGAAAACTCCGGCTGCAATGTACTTTATCCGCCACTGATCGCCGCCCCAACGGTAACCACAGGCTTTACCGGTACGCTATATAAGACGGACCTAACATGTCAATTGCCGATTCCTCTCTCACACGCCGCCGCATGCTCGCCACCGCTGCGGGCGCCGCTCTCTCCCTCAAAGCTTTCGCGAAAGTGAACGGAGTCGAACTCGGCGTCTGCGGAAAACCCACTGAAGTCGCCCAAACCGTCCAGTACGGCTACGACTACCTCGAACCCTCCGCCGCCACCATCGCCGCCCTCTCGGACGCCGACTTCAACGCCTTCCGCGACCAGCTCAAAGCCTCCAAAACGTACTGCCGCAGCTTCAACATCCTCTTCTCGCGCGGCCAGAAGATCGACGGCCCCACCGTCGATCTCGACGCCATCATGAAATACCTCGACACCACCTTCGCCCGCTGCAGGGAATGCGGCGCGAAAGTAGTCGTCTGGGGCAGTTCCGGCTCGCGCAACGTTCCGCCCGATTTCTCGCGCGACAAAGCCTGGGACCAGATCAAGGAATTCCTGAAGCCCGCCGGCGATGTCGCAAAGAAGCACGACATCGTCATCGGCATCGAATTCCTCCGCCATCAGGAAAGCAACATCATCAATACCGGCGCCGAAGCCCTGAAGCTGCTCACCGAGGTCAACCATCCCAACGTCCAGATGATCTGCGATTACTACCATCTGGCCACCGAAAAGGAAGACCCCGATATCATCCGCAAGGCGAAGGACCATATCGTCCACATGCACTTCGCCAATCCCGCCGGCCGACGCTGGCCGCATTCGCCCGATGAAGATCCGGGCTACGCGGGCTTCTTCAAAGCCGTGAAAGACATCAAATACACAGGCGGCCTTTCCATTGAAGGCAACGGTTCCTTCGATGCCGATGGCGCCGCCAGCATGGAGTTCTTCAAAAAAGAGCTCGCCTGATGCGCAAATCGCTGCTCCTTCTCGCCGCCTTTGCCGCGTGCCTCCACGCACAAGGCGGCCGTGGACGCGGAGCCGTCGCCGCCCCCGTGCGCGCTCCCGAACCCGGCCCCGCCAACAAACAAGTCGTCGATCCCGCCGCGGCCGATCGCGGCAAAGCCGTCTACATCGTCGAGTGCGTCACCTGCCACGGCGCGAAAGCGCGCGGTTCGAGCGAAGGCGCGCCGCCCGGATTGCAGGGGCCTGATCTCGTCCGCTCGCAGATCGTCCTGCATGACCTCCGCGGCAGCGAGCTCGGTCCGTTCCTCAAAAAAGGCCACACCATGCAGAGCGGCAAATCCAGTTCCACGCTCACTGGGGAACAGATCGTCGACCTCTCGCACTTTCTCAAACAGCGCCTCTATGACACGCTGAATCGCGGTCCCAACAATTCCGGCAACCCCGCGCCCAACATCGTCACCGGCGACGCGCAAGCCGGCGAGGCCTATTTCAACGGCGCGGGCAAATGCAATACCTGCCACTCGCCCACAGGCGATCTCATGGGCATCGCATCCAGATACGATCCCGTCACCGTCCAGCAGCGCTTCCTCTTCCCCGGGCCCGGACGCGCGGGCCGCGGCGCCGCCGGGATCAACCCGAAAAACACCGTCACCTGGACCGTCACCCTCCCCGACGGCAAGTCTTACACCGGCGCCGCCATCCACATCGATGATTTCGATGTCGAGATCCGCGATGAAAACGGCGAAGTCCACTCCTGGAAACGAACGCCCGCGATGAAGCTCGTCGAACACGATCCCTTCTCCGCTCATCACGAGATGCTTCGCAAGTACAACCAAAAAGAAATTCACGACGTCGTCGCTTACCTGGAGACGTTGAAATGACCGCCCTCAAAATCACGATCGCTGCGGCCTGTCTCACGCTCGCGATCGCAGCCCAGGAACTCAACCCCGCGTCGTTTGCCAAAGCGCCAACCACTTCATGGCCCACTTACAGCGGCGATTATTCCGGCCGCCGCTACAGCCCGCTCAAACAAATCAACGCGGCCAACGTCGACTCTCTCTCGCTCGCCTGGGTCTATCACCTCACGCCTCCAGTCACGTTCGGTGGTGGCATCAAAGCCACGCCGCTCATGGTCAACGGCGTCCTGTACTTCTCCGTTCCCGACCACGCATGGGCCGTCGACGCCCGCACCGGCCGTCAGCTCTGGCACTATCAGTGGGCCTCCACCGGCGGCAATCACATCGGCAATCGCGGCGTCGCCATCTCCGGCAACTGGCTCTTCTTCGAAACGCCCGATTGCTACATGGTTTCGCTCAATATCAAGGACGGCAGCGAGCGCTGGCACAAACCCATCTGCGACCTCGCCGATTTCTACTACGCCTCCGTCGCCCCGCTCGTCATTGGCAATCACGTGATCGCGGGCGTCAGCGGCGACGCCGTCGATAATCCCGGCTACATTTCTTCGCTCGATCCCGAAACCGGCGAGCAGCAGTGGCGCTGGTACGCCCACCCGAATCCCGGCGATCCCGAAGCGAAGACCTGGCCGAACCTCGACGCCATGATGCACGGCGGAGGCATGACCTGGGGACCAACCACTTACGATCCCGCCCTCAACCTTCTCTACTTCGGCACCGGCAATCCGCAACCCGTGATCGCAGGCAAAGCGCGCCCCGGCGCCAATCTCTACACCGAGTGCATCATCGCCCTCAATCCCGATAACGGAAAAATGGCCTGGTATTTCCAGGCGTCGCCGCATGACACGCATGATTGGGACGCCACCGAAACGCCTGTCCTGATCGATGGCACGATCGATGGCCAGCCGCGCCACCTCATCGCACAGGCCAGCCGCAACGGATGGTTCTTCGTGCTCGATCGCGCCACCGGCAAGAGCATCGTCAGCACGCCCTACGTCGACGCGAACTGGGCGAAGGGCAAAGACGCCAAAGGCCAGCCGATCCCCGATCCCGCGCACGAGCCCCAGCTCGATGGCGCGCTCGTCAACCCGAATCAGGGAGGCGCTTCCAACTGGCCGCCGCCCGCTTTCAATCCCGAGACCGGGCTCTTCTACATCAACGCTTCCAACGCCTGGAGCGTGTATTACATCTACGACACGGAAGCGAAGCCCGAAGGCTGGGGTGGTAACGATCGCGGCGGCTACTCGGAATCATTTCTCGATGCCATTGACTACCGCACCGGCCAGTCGAAATGGAAACACCGCTGGATCGGCGGCGCGCGAGCACCCATCCTCACCACCGCCGGCAACCTCCTCTTCACCGGCGGCCCGAGTCAGGAC
>CAZPZE010000152.1:0-2930 GCA_964590625.1 uncultured Solibacteraceae bacterium | reverse complement strand
GACGGCTCCGCGTGCTTGAAGCGCAGCCCGAACCATTCGAGCGCGTCATCGTAATTCAGTTCGCCCGGCGTCTCCACCGTCTCGCGGAAGAACGGCGCCAGCGGCACGCCCGCAACCTCCTCCGCCAGCGCTTTGAACTCCTCCGGCGTGAATCCGTGCTCGCCGGAATAGCGCCGGAACGCGGCCCGCATCAGATCGTCGAGCGATTTTTTATCGTCGGTCGCACGGCGAATTTTCGCATCGAGCAGCCACGCCACCAGCGCGCCTTTCGTGTAATAACTGACCGCGACGTTGTTCGAATTCTCATCCGGCCGGTAGTATTTGATCCACGCATCGAATGACGCGCGCTCCGCCGACTGCACCAGACGCCCCGGCGTGTGCTGCAGGGAATTAATCAACGACGAAAGCGAATTCGACGTATCGGTCCCGGTTCCGAGATATTCGGGCCGCGTGGTCAGTCCCGCTCGGTGAACCGTCAGCGAACCATAGTATTCCGTGAATCCTTCCACCACCCACAGGCTCTTCGTGGGGTTCTCCGCTTCGTAGTTGAATGGGCCCAGTTCCACCGGCCGCAGCCGCTTCACGTTCCATGCGTGGAAATACTCGTGCGACACCAGATCCAGCCAGTTCACGTAGGCTTTCCGCGTACGGGTGGCCCACCGGGTGGACATGACGGTGAACGAATTCCGGTGCTCGAGCCCGCCGCCGGCTTCGGTCAGCAGGTTGAGAAAAACGTAACGGTTTTTGTAAGGCAATCCGCCCCACATTTCGCGATACTGCCGAACGATCTTTTCGAGATCCGCTGCCCCCCGATCGAAGTCGAAAACATCGTCGCCGCCCACGGTGACCAGAAAGTGCGGAACGCCATCGATCTCGAACTGCCGCACCGTCGGATTCCCGGCCACGATCGGCGAATCCACCAGCGTGTCGTAATCCGGGGCGACGTAATGGTGCGGCGAGGGCTCATCCATGCCGGACATGGTGGTCTTCCACCCCGCCGGAAGCTGAATCGTGACTTCGTGCGGGCGGTTGAGCTCGCCCACCAGCGTCAGGAAAGTCGGCGCGCCGTTCAGCAGGGCAAAAGATGAATCGACCCAGTTCGTCCGGACCGACATCTCCCTGCAATACACGCGATAGGTCACCCGCACCACCGGCGCCCCGCCGGTTTCGATCCGCCAGCGGTTCTTGGATGTCTTCACAACCAGGCCCGGCCCTTTCACCTCCTCCACGTTGCGCGAGAATTCGCGTACGAGATAGGATCCGGGAGTCCAGACGGGCATGAAAACCTCGATCGACGGCTTGCCGCCGGTCGGGAATTCAGCCTCAACCAGCACATAGTGGGTGGAGGGGGTAGGGAAGGAAACGGTATAGCGCACGGGTTCAGATGGGCCGGCAGCGGCCAGGTGTGTAGTGGCTGCCATCGCCAGGACCAATGCTCCAATCCAGGCGATGTGGTGGTTTTCAACCATAGCCGACTTCGTCATAATAGCGGGAAGTGACGGAAAACGAAAGAGATGGTGTTTGGTTCCCCACATGCCCTGCGTGGGGTGAAGGTTAGCACCATGAGAGTCCATTGGCTCGCGATCGGAATTCTGGGCGCCTCAGCGTTATTTGGGCAGGTTGCCCCTCCCGATACGTCCGACAACGGACCGGCCGATGAGCCGGGCCGCGCGGTGGTGCGCCTCGCCATTGTGGATGGAGATGCTTCGGTGCGGCGCGGCGATTCGGGCGAATGGGTTGCCGCCGCCGTGAATGCGCCGCTGATGACCGGCGACCAGATTTCGGTCGGCGCCGGCGGGCGCGTGGAAGTCCAGATCGATGCCGCCCATTACCTCCGCATCGGAGCCAGCACCGAACTGCGCCTGGCGAATCTCGAAAACGGCCAGTATCAGGTGCAGATCGCCCACGGTTTCGTCACCTGGCGGGTTTTGCGCGATTCGCAGGCCCAGGCTGAAATCGACACGCCGCTCGTGGGCGTGCGTCCCGGCGCGCAGTCGATGGTCCGGGTGGAAGTGAACCCGGATGGGACGCACATCACCGTTCGCCGCGGCGATGCCGAGGTCTCTACCCAGAAGGGTTCCGAGCACGTGACCGCGGGCAACACCATGGACGTGCGCGGCGATGTGAACGATCCCGAATTTCAGCTGGTGGCCGCCGTTCCGCGCGATGATTTCGATACCTGGAGCGAAGGGCGTGACAACTATTTGCTGAAAGCGCAGTCGCAGCGTTATGTCACCGAGGACGTCCACGGCGTGGAGGATCTCGATTCGTACGGGCGCTGGGTCTGGGATCCGGCGTATGGCTGGGTCTGGGCGCCGCAGGTGGCGGCCGCCTGGGCGCCTTATCAGGACGGCCGCTGGGTTTGGGAAGACTACTACGGCTGGACCTGGGTCGATTACGCGCCGTGGGGTTGGGCGCCGTTCCATTACGGCTACTGGTACAACCGCGTTGGCTACGGCTGGTGCTGGTATCCTGGACCGCGCACGCATGTGTGGTGGCGGCCGGCGATGGTTGGCTTCTTCGGTTGGGGCGGGGGAGGCGTCTCGGTTGGATTCGGCTTCTCCAATATTGGATGGGTGCCGCTTGGACCGCGTGAAGTCTTCCGGCCATGGTACGGCCGCGGCTATTCGGGCGGCGTGATTGTTTCCCGGAATATCAATGTCGTCTCATTCCGGAACGCGTCCTACGCCCGCGGCGTCTCGGCGGTGGATTTCCAGCGGGGCAAGTTCCGGAAGTCCACAGTAGTGGGCCGCACGACGCTGGAGCGCGCTTCGTTCGTGCACGGTACCGTGCCAATGACGCCGACTTCGCAGAATCTGCGCTTCAGCAATCGCGTGGCTTCGGTGGGCGGCGCGAACGTATCGAACCAGCGGTTTTTCGGGAATTCGCCGTCCGCTGCCGGTGCGCGGCGAACGCCGTTCGCGCAGCAG
>CAZPZE010000151.1:0-1505 GCA_964590625.1 uncultured Solibacteraceae bacterium | reverse complement strand
CGCAGCACCAGCACATCGCGACAGCCGTCATTGTTGTAATCCGTCTGGATCATGTTCAGGCCGCCGGTCACCGCGCTCAGCCCGGCCCGCGCCGCGCGGTCCGTGAACGTCCCATCGCCATTGTTGTGAAAGAAGCGCAGCGGCACGCAGTCGCTCTGGCTCGAAATCATCGCGTCCAGCAAACCGTCGTTGTCGAAATCATCCACAATCAGCCCGCCCGCCATTCCGCGCCGCACCAACCCCGCAGCCGCCGCCACATCGCGAAACTGCACCACACTCTCCTTCGACCGCAGCAACGCCGGATCGATCCTGTACTTCGCCGGCACGCTCGCCGGATATCCGCCCGCCAGCATCTCCGTCAGATTCAGCAGCCACCGCACATCCAGACTCTCGGGCGAATGGTCGAGATACTCCGTGAAATACCCGGCCGCCTTCGCCAGATCCGCCCTCTCGCCCGCCGTGAGCTTCGAAGCATCAAGCGGCGCTGGAAATACGAAGCGATCGTAAAGCGTCATGCCCGCCCGATGCAGATATGCCACGCCGAGCCCCTCCACCAGCAGCGGAACCTTCGCCGGCGTTTCCTTCTGCGCCATCTGCAAAGCCGCCTCGCGAAACGCGATCGCCTTGCCCATCTCTCCGCGGAACGAATGCAGATTCGACAGAATCGAATTCACGTCCCCGAACGTCGATGGATCCGACCCCGGCGCCTTCAGATACGCCTCGAACTGCGACGTAAACTCATTCACCGAATTCACGCGCGCCGAACATCCCGCCGCCAGATCGTCCTCCCATCCCGCCGGCTTCGGATACTTGCTGAACGCGAGATTCGCCTCCGAATACCCCACGAAATCGGGCGTCGGGAGGATCGCAGACTCCCCAGCGAGATCGAGAGCGCGCTCCGGCTCCGGCGTATTCCCCGCGGGCGGCGCCGTCAGCACCTTGAGAATCGCGTAGCCCGTCGGAATCTTAGCGATCCCGCTGATCTGCCCCGGCGCAACACCCTGCAGCGCATCTCGCAGTTCCGGACGCAAATTCGCCGGATCGAGAACCCCCATATACCCCGAATCATTCGCCGTCGGATCAGTGGATTGCCGTTTCGCGATCGCTCCGAAATCCGCGCCGCCATTGAGTTGCGCGGCCACCTGATTCGCCTCGGCCTCCGACGCCACAACGATAATGCTGATCGGCTCTTCGCGCCCGCCCGACTGCCCGAACGCCACTTCCGCAACCCGCCAGCATCCGGACGCGGCCAGAACGACCACCAGCCAGCGAACTGTTCGGAATGCCCGGCTCACGGTGTGATTATCGCAGCCGATATCATGAGAAAGTGAGCCGGGGGCCTTGTTTTAGCGCCTGTTTGTTGATCGCGTGCGCCTCTGCGCACCTCGCCGCCGCTCCCGGCCAGGACTTCCAGGCCGCCGTCGCAGCCCTGCAGCACGGTGACGCCGCCACCGCCGAACAGAAAGCTCGCGCCGAGCTCGCCGCTCATCCGGATGAGCCCGAAG
>CAZPZE010000150.1:0-2548 GCA_964590625.1 uncultured Solibacteraceae bacterium | reverse complement strand
GGCGAACTGCAGCTCAGCACGGGCTATCGGCATCAGTTTTCTTTCCGCCACTACGTCGGCGATGTGGAGCAGGCACAGCGCATCGCGCAGGGCACGCAGGTGGAAAACAAGATCAACCTCGAGAACATTGACCTCACGTATCAGATGACCTCGCGCTTCGCCGTGTCGGCAAATGTGCCGGTGCTTTCGGCGAGCCGGCATTCGAACAACTCGGCGGCGATGCAGTTTTCGCACGGCATTGGCGACACGTCGTTCATGGTTTCCGGGTGGCTCTGGAACCCGAAGGAGAACAGCCGCGGGAACGTGCAGATCGCGTTCGGGTTCCAGATTCCGACGGGCAATGATCGCGTGATCAGCTATCCCGATGCGCGCACCGGCAAGGGCCCCGTGGCGACGTATGACGATTACTCGATTCAGCCGGGCAGCGGCGGCTACGGACTCATCATGCAGTGGACGTCGTTCAAGAACATTAAAGCGACGCAGGTTTACTTCAACGGCAGCTACCTGGCAACGCCGCAGGAGCAGAACAATTATCTGCGCAAGTCGACGACGAATCCGACTTCGCCCACGGCGTACAATTCGATTTCCGATCAGTATCTGGTGGAAACGGGCATCGCGGTGCCGGTGCAGAAGATTCGCGGCTTGACGCTGACCCTCGGTCCGCGGTGGGAAGGCGTGCCGGCATACGATCTGATCGGCGGCAATCTTGGATTCCGCCGTCCGGGCTATGCGGTTTCGATCGAACCCGGCTTCCAGTATTACTACAAGAACCACGCGATCTCGTTTTCGCTCGCGAAGGCGATCTACCGAAATCGTACGGTCAGCTATCCTGACTCGCTGACCGGCGGCCATGGCGACGCGGCATTTGCCGACTACGTCTGGCTGGCAAGCTATTCGTTCCGGATTAACCCGTTCCACAAACATTCCCCTGTGGCCAGCACGCCGGACCATCACAGCTAATTCCGGCAGGGAACGAATCGATGGGGGAAGCGTTCACCAGACGCTTCCCCTTTTTGTTTTTGATGGTGCCGGTTAAGTCCCCGATTCGACCAGTTCGGCCAGGATTCTCTCCGCTCTTGCCGCATCTTCGGAGCGAACCAGGAGTCTGATGCCGGACATCCAGAGGTTGGGTCTCGTGCCGCCAGCGTCATCGGCCTGAACAATGGAATCAATGTCCTCCGACGCGAGCAGGCCTTTCGCGAGTTCCGCTTCTATTTTGTTCAGATAGCTGCGGACGACGGTCATGCGTTCATCGGTCATGGCGATCATCCTATCACCTGGGCTTTGGTTCATCCATTGACATTTCAGATTGCGGGCGGGTATATAGTAGTCGCAGCGGAATCTTCAATAAGGACAATCTCTTGACCATGAATGTGTTCAAAACTCTTCCTGTAATCGGCGCCGCAGCTGCGGTTTTTCTGGCGGGAACTCTGGTCTGGTCGCAAGCTCGCGGTGGGCTTGGAGGCGATACCGAGCATCCGGTGATGAAGATCGGGACGCACATTCCGGATTTCACGCTGCCGGGCGCGGACGGCAAGATGCACAGCCTCAAGGAATGGAACAGCGCGAAGTTCCTGATGATCGTCTTCGAGTGCAACCACTGCCCGGAATCGCAGAATTACGAGAGCCGGATCAAGGCGCTCTATGACGATTACAAAGGCAAGGGCGTGCAACTGGTGGCGATCAATCCGAACGATCCGGCGTCTGTGCGGCTCGATGAACTGGGCTACACGGATCTGGAGGATTCGCTGCCGGAGATGAAGGTCCGGATGGCGGATCGGCACATCACGTGGCCCTATCTTTATGACGGCGCGACGCAGGAGACGGCCACGAAGTTCGGCGTGGTGGCGACGCCGCACGTGTTCATCTTCGATCAGGACCGGAAGCTGCGGTTCGAGGGCGAGATCGACAATAATCAGCGGCCGGATCTGGTGAAGCGGCAGGAAACGCGCGACGCGCTCAACGAATTGCTGGCGGGGAAGCCGGTCACGGTGACCGATACGCGTGTTCACGGATGCTCGACGAAATGGAAGTCGAAGCAGGTGGGGTCGCAGTCGCGCGAGGCGGAGATGGAGCGGATCATGCAGGAGCCGGTGACGCTCGAAACCGTGGATGCGGATGGGCTGAAGAAGCTGAAACAGAATGACAGCGGGAAGGTGGAGCTGGTGACGTTCTGGTCGTCAAAGTGTACGACGTGCGCGGACTCGCTGCACGCGATGGAGACGACGTGGAGGATGTTCCGGCTGCGGGCCTTCACGCTGGTCACGGTGAACACGGATCCGGCGTCGAGCAAGGATGCGGTGATGGCGGTGCTGAATCAGCAGCACGCATCGACGAGTTCCGGCGGCCGCTTCACGGCGAAGAATCTGCAATCGACGCTGGACCTCGCGAAGACGCAGGCGGCGTTCGGAGCGAAATGGAAGGCGGGCGAGCTGTACACGGTGGCGATCGGCTCGGACGGCAAGGTGCTTTGGGAGCATGAAGGACTGATCGTGAAGCCGGGCGGATATCCGGCGCGCAAGGATCTTCTGGATGCGACGCCATCGCC
>CAZPZE010000149.1:0-7631 GCA_964590625.1 uncultured Solibacteraceae bacterium | reverse complement strand
GTGCAGGAGACGAACGGCAAGGTGGAACTGGTGCCGGTCTGGGTGTCGCGAGATATGCATCGCGGGTATCCGCCGATCATTGCGAACGGCGTGGTGTATGCGTACGGCAGCGGCGAGGAGACGAAGCAGGCATGGCCGGATATCGGGCTGAACTTCGATTCATCGATTCGCGCGAGCAAGTCCGGGCATGTGACGCTGTTTGCGCTCGATGCGGAGACGGGGAAGGAACTGTGGTCGAGCGGCGATACGATCACTTCGTTTAATCACTTCGCGGGGCTGTCACTCGCGAACGGGAAGCTTTATCTCGGGACGTACGACGGCACGTTCTGGGCATTCGGACTGCCGAAGTAGACAACAGGGAGAACACAGATGCGGCACAGAGTTTGGCTGACGGGAATCGTTCTTTTGGGCGCGGCGGCAGGCTGGGCCGCAAATTACACAACGGACGGCGCCGATGCAGGGCGCACGGGCTGGGTGAAGAACGAGAAGGTCTTCAACAAGACCAATGTGAAGAACATGAAGCTGCTCTGGAAGATCCAGCTTCCGAGCACGCCTCGTCAGATGCACAGCCTGTTTCCGCCAGTGATTGTGGACGGGGTGACCACGCCTTCCGGCCCGAAGGAGATCGCGGTGATCTCCGGAATTTCGGACGACGTATGGGGCATTGATACCTCGAACGGCAAGGAACTCTGGCACAAGCATTTCGACAGCACGTATGACGAGGCAGCCGCGGGCGGGCGCGCGGGAAGCACGCTGTGTCCGGGCGGGCAGACGGATGTGCCGGTGGTGGGGCCGGGGAGCGGTCCGGGCAAGTACACGCTCTACACGGTTTCCTGGGATGGGCGTTTGCGGCAGGTGAACGTTGCCGATGGCGAGGACATGGCGACGCCGCAGAAGTTCATGCCGCCGAATGCGAAGCCGTGGGCACTGAACCTGGTAAACGGTGTGATTTATACATCGAATTCGCAGGGGTGCGGCGGAAATCCGAACGCGTTTTTCTCGTTCGATCTGAAAACCAGGAAGGCCAGCGCGCTGTTCCCGGGCGGCGGCGGGATGTGGGGACGCCGCGGAGTGGCGATCGCGCCGGACGGGACCGTTTACATGGGGACCGGCGACGGGTACTACGAACCCGAAAGCAAGACGCTGGGCGATTCGATTGTCGCGGCGAAGGCCGATGCGAATGGGGAGCTGAAGCTGACCGGGTGGTTCACGCCGCCGAATTCGATCTGGATGTGGCATCGCGATCTGGACATCAATGTGAGCCCGATGGTGATCGATTACAGGGGCAAGCATCTGCTGATCGGGACGAGCAAGGAATGCCGGGTGTGGCTCGTGGACCGCGATGCGATCGCCGGGACGGAGCCGCCTTACGAGAAGCATCAGCAGATGCTCGATCGCACGCCGCTGATCTGCAATCCGGCGTCGCGTTATGACGCGGCGGGGGTGTGGGGAGCGATGGCGACGTGGATCGATCCGTCGAACGGCGGGCTGTACATTGCGGTGCCGTTCCTCGGGCCGCTGAGCGATGTGTTCCGCGCGCCGAAGCAGATCGGGACGCCGGACAGGGGCGGCGTGGAGGTTCTGCGGGTGGAGGAGACCGCGGGGAAATGGAAGATGTCGCCGGTGTGGAGCTATGGCGATATCGATCAGGGCGACGAAGCGATTTACATGAACGGCATCCTGTGGGTGAACGGCGCGGGTGAGGATACGTATCAGTCGAATCCGGATGTGGCGTGGGATGAGTCACCGCGAAATCCGGGGCAGGGGCAGACGGGGAATCGCGTTGCGAACTCGCGGCACGCGACGATTTATGCATTCGACGCGCTCACGGGGAATCTGCTGTGGTCGAGCGGAGATCAGATAACGTCCTGGAATCACGGGAGCGGCATGACCGCGATTAACGGAAAGGCCTACATCGGGACGTTCGACGGGGGATTTTACTGCTTTGGGATTGCGAAATAGGTGAGGCAGCCATGAATACGATTTCGAAGCTTTCGATGGGCGTGATTGCGGCGGGCCTCGCGGCCGGCGTGGCGTACGGGCAGGGTGGACGCGGAGGTGGGGGCGGTTGGACGACGAGCCGGGGTGACGCGCAGCGCACGGCGTGGGTGCGGAACGACGCGTACATCTCAGTGGAAGAGATGCAGAAGCCAGGGTTCGGACTCCAGTGGTCGACGAAGGCAGGGCATACGCCGCGTGAGGTATTGAGCGAGGGAGTCAGCAACAATACGGCGCAGCTCGATCCGCATCCGGGGAATGTGGCGGGAAGCGGGAACAATTTGTACGGGTACGAAATCGACACGGGCGCGGTGACGTGGACGAAGCATTTCGATGCTCCGGCGGGGGCCGCGGCGACGGCGGCGTGTCCGGGTGGGATGACCGGCGGCGTGACGCGCGAGACGAGTCTGACGGAAGGAGTGATTGGAGCGACGCCGGGGCGCGCGGGTGCGGCGCGTGGATTCACGGGCGGCGTAGGGGCTCCCGGTGAGGGCGTTCCTGCGTCGCTGATGGTGGGGCGCGGGCGAGGGGGACGCGGAGCTTCCGGGCGTGGTGGATTTGGCGGCCCCGGGGCTCCGGCGTTTGGGGCGGGTGCCGGCGGGCGCGGGGCGTCGGGTCGTGGTCCGGGCGGGGGCGGCGGTGGCGGCGGTTTGCGCGGTGCGCCGGCGATTGCGTATATCGTCGCGAGTGACGGCATGCTGCACATGGTTGGGCAGTCGCAGGGCAAGGAGCTGAAGAAGCCAGTGCAGTTCCTGCCGGCGAATGCGAACGTGGGGAATCTGATCGCGACGGAAGGAATGGTGTACGCAACGACGATCAACAATTGCGGTGGCGTTCCGGATGGCGTGTGGGCCGTGGAACTGGATAACGGCGCGGTGACTTCGTGGAAGAGCGGCGCGAATATTGCGGGTCCGGTGGCGTTTTCGGCGGGAGGAACGTTGTACGTTGCGCTGGGCGCGGGGCCCGCGGGCGCGAAGTATGCCGATTCGGTGGTGGCGCTCGATCCGAAGACGCTGGCGGTGAAGGACTGGTTCACGATGCCGGGCGCGACGTTCTCGACGAATCCGGTGGTTTTTGCGAGCGGCGGAAAAGAGATGGTGGCGGCGGCGACGAAGGATGGGCGCGTGTTTGTGCTCGATGGATCGTCGCTGGGCGGCAGCGATCACAAGACGGCGGTTGCGACTTCGGCGGCGACGACTACGGTGAAAACGTGGGCTCCGTCATCGCTTGCGACGTGGGAGGATGCGTCGCAGGGGCGGTGGATTGCGCTGCCGGCTTCGGGCGCGAGCACGGGGATTGTGGCGTTCCGGCTGAATGGCAGTTCGCTGACGCGGGCGTGGGCTGCGAGTGTGGCTTCACCTTCGGCGCCGATTGTGGTGAACGGCGTGGTGTTCGCGCTGAACACGGGATCGGCGGCGGCTCCGGCGACGTTGTATGCGATCGACGGGTCGAACGGGAAGGAATTGTGGAACAGCGGAAAGACGATGAAGGCGGCGTCGCACACGGGGCTGTGGTCGATCAGCGGCCAGGTTTATGTGGCTACGAATGATGCGATGTTGTACGCGTTTGGGACTTCGCAGGGGAGATAGGGAATTGCTTTTGAGACGGGCTCAGGCGACCGCCTGCAGCCCGTTCTTCGCGATCAATGAGAGAAGCTTGAGAGAGGGTCCCTGTGGGTGTTTCTCTCCACGTTCCCACTGACTGACAAGCCCCGTGGTCACATTCAGGTATCGGGCGAAGACCGCCTGACTGGCGCCTTCGCGCAGGCGAAGCGCACGGATTTCTCTCGGTTTCAGCGGACGCACCGGCGTGAGGCAGAGTTCGTCGAACTCTCGCATCGTCTGCCGATCCATAACGCCGGCCGCGTGCAGACCCTCCGCGGTTTCGTGAACCGACGCCATCAGCGGGCTACGATATTGTCTTTTCATCGCAGTTCACCTCCACCAGCACTCCCGACGCGGTTAATCGCGCCAGGGCCGAGTCATTGTAAGGCAACAACTCGCGAGCGAGCTTTTTCAATGCGGCCAACTCGTCCACTGCAATATTGTCCTTCTCGTTTTTGGCGAAACCATAAACAAAAATCGCCCTGGTGCCGGCCTTCAACACGATCAGGATTCTGAATCCGCCAGATTTGCCCTGACCCGCCCGTGCAATTCGCTGCTTGATAAGACCGCTGCCCAAATCCGCGGCTATCAAACCTCGCTCCGTCTCCTGCGCCGATCGGCAGAGCGCCGCATCGGCAATGCCAGCCTTCACCGCAAACCGGGTGAATGGCCGGGTTTTGAATATCCGCACTTATCTCTGAGCGAACGGGCATGACTCCGGACGCAAGTATAGCACTGAGTGTTATAGATTGACGAAATTGCTACCTGGATGCCAGGGCGTCGGCGATGGCTTTTTCGGCGAGGGGGGCCATGAGGGCGTAGGCGGCGTCGTTGGGGTCGATGCCGTTGTTCGTGAGTTCCTTCTTCATCTGGCGGGTGCCGGCGGCGGTGTCGACGAGGACCGAATAATAGTTGAGATAAATCGAGCCGGTTTCCTGTGCGATGTCGCGGAGGGTGCCGTTGATGGCGGCGATTTTTCCGACGGGGCGGATGCGGGTTTGGGGGATGCCGTAGGCGTCGCAGACGGGCGTCAGCGAGGCGATGACGACTTTGATGTTGTGCTGCTTCGCGATGTCGATCATCGAGTGGAGCGCATCCGAGATGGTGCCTTCACTGCCGGGGCCCATCACCATGCCGATGTCGTTCAGGCCTCCCTGGATGACGACCACTTTGGGCTGGAGCGCAACCACGTCCTGACGGAAGCGGACGAGCATCTGCGGCGTGGTCTGCATCGCGATGCCGCGATTCAGGTAAGGCTTGTTGGGGAAGAACGGCGTCTTGCCTTTCCCCCAGTTAGCGGTGAGGGTGTCGCCGATGAAGACGACGCGATTTTCGCCGGGTTTGGGCGCGGGGACTTCGGTGTCGTCGCTGCCGTAGACGTTGAGGCCGCCCCAGTCCATCAGCTTTTTCATCGCTGCGTTGAGTTCGTCCTGGACGGATGGAGCAGACGAGGCCGGAGCGGGCGCCTGAGCATACGCGAATGTGCCCAGCAGCAGGAGAGCGGCGACGGTTTTCATAACGTCCATTGTATGCCCGCGAGGGCGGAATCAGACGTGAAAAATCGCGCTAAGCACTTCAGAACATTGGCGCTTGGTTCAACCATTGGATGGGCAAGCGCCCGCTGAGATGACGCAGACTGGAGGGCCAGCTTAAGCGGCGGCGTGTTCTTCGGTCTGTTTGGGGGGCGCTGCCGGTTTGCGGAACATGGCGAATGCCTGCGAGATCGCGATGCCGAACAGGGCACCGGTGAGCAGGAGGCTTTCGACCGATACCGCGGGTGCTCCGATCATGGCGGGCATCCGCATGGTGCGGCGCAGCATGAGCAGCGCCACAATCATGGGCATCATGACGCCGATAATCATTTTTCTTCTTAAGGGTTTCATACGTATCGTCTCCGCGAAATGGAACTGAATTCTCCGCGCGGTTTCATTATGCAGGAACCGGGACTAAGGTTCCAGAACTTTTCACCTATCATTAACCAAAGAGATTTCCGTCGGTAAACGGTCGCATGCGGTCCGAGCCGCCATGAGATACTGACAATTCTGCCTCTGGTATGCCGCAACAAAAACCCATCGAAATCGTGAGCGCCCACAGCCCGGACTCCGATGACGCATTTATGTTCTACGGACTCGCAACGAAGAAAGTCCGTTCGCCGCTGGTCACGTTCCGCCATGTTCTGTCGGATATCGAAACGCTGAATCGCAAGGCTCGGGAGGGCGTGTACGACCTGAGCGCGATCTCGTACCACGCGTACCCGTACGTAGCCGACAAGTACGTGCTGATGGCGAGCGGGTCAAGCGTGGGCGACGGCTACGGTCCCATGGTGGTGGCGACGCGCACGATGGAGCCGGAAGAGATCAAGGGGAAGCGGATCGCGATTCCCGGAACGCTGACCACGGCGTATCTTTCGCTGAAGATCTTCGAGCCGGATTTCACGCCGGTGGTGGTGCCGTTCGACAAGATCCTGGACGCGGTGACGGACGGGTCGGCCGACGCGGGGCTGATCATCCACGAAGCGCAGCTCACGTATAACAAGGCGGGATTCCACCGGGTCATCGATATGGGCAAGTGGTGGTAGGAGACCTATGGCCTGCCGCTGCCGCTCGGCGGCAACGTGCTGCTGCGGTCGCTGCCCGACAATATCAAGACGGAATGCTGCCGGATGATGCGGGAGAGCATTCAGTACGCGCTCGACAATCATTCCGAGGCGCTCGAATATGCGATGCAGTTTGCTCGCGATATGGAGCCGCGGCTGGCGGAGAAATTCGTCGGGATGTACGTGAATCACTACACGGTGGATGCCGGGGAAGAGATTCCGAAGGCGGTGAAGCTGCTGCTCGATAAGGGATTCGAGGCGGGGTTGATTCCGAATCGGGTGGACGTGGAGTTTATCCGGTAGTCTGGAGGCCGGGTCAGGGGACCCGGCGCGGAGCGGGGGCTCCGCCGTCCACACGCTCTGCGGGTTCAGGTAACGGGCGGGGCGATAATTGAAGTAATGCGGTTTTCGATCGGTGTTTTCTGCCTGCTGCTGCCGGTCCTCGCACTGGCGCAGAATCCAACTCCCAAAGATGTCCGGCTGGTAGCGAAGGACGGACAATCCGCGATTCCCAAACTCGCGCTTTATCTGAACAGCCCCTCGCTTGATACGCGAATCGAAGTCGTCAAGCAGCTCACGGAGCTGGGCGGCAAGGATTCGATCGATCCGCTGATCCAGGCGACGCGTGATGCCGACCCGGAGATGCAGATGCGGGCCATCGACGGGCTGGTGAATTTTTATCTTCCGGGATATGTGAAGTCCGGGCCGGCGGCGTCGCTGGCGCGGGTGGGCTCGTCGATCAAGGCGAAATTCAGCGACGCGAACGATCAGGTGATCGACGGCTTCGTCACGGTGCGGCCCGAGGTGATCACGGCGATCGGGAAGCTGGCGAGCGGCGGCAACGGGATGGAGGTGCGGGAGAGCGCGTGCCGAGCGATCGGCATTCTGCGCGGGCGCGCGGCGCTGCCGGATCTCTACGAGGCGCTGCGCACGAAAGACAGCGACGTGATGTACGAAGCGCTGGTGGCAATCCGCAAGATTCGGGATCCGCAGGCGGGGCCGCGGATTGTTTATCTGCTGCGCGATCTCGACGATCGGGTGCAGTCGACGGCGATCGAAGATGCGGGCGTGCTGCAGGCGAAAGACGGGCTGCCGACGCTGCGGGGTATTGTGGCGAGCCCGCGCGGGAGCAAGGCGGAGCGAGCCGCGCTCAACGCGATTGCGATGATGCCGGACGCCAGCGACCGCGCGCTGATGCAGCGGTACCTGACCAACAAAGACGACCGGCTGCGGGAGGCGGCGGTGGAGGGTCTGGCGCGGATCGGGGATCCGGGGGACAAGGCAGCCATCGAGAAGATCTGGCGGGACGACGACAAGATGGCGCCGCGGCTGGCGTCGGCGTTCGCGCTGACGATGGACGGCGATCTGAGTCTCGCGGAATCATCGCCATTCCGGTATCTGCTGAACACGCTGAATTCGTCGTCGTGGCGCGA
>CAZPZE010000148.1:0-3343 GCA_964590625.1 uncultured Solibacteraceae bacterium | reverse complement strand
GGTCTTTTTTGACTTCCGAAAACCTGACGAACAAAGGATAGATTCTTCATGCAATTCCACAGACGCGATTTTGGAAAGCTGGCGCTGGCCACGTCCGTGGTGCCCGCCTCCAGCCTGTTTGCCGCCAGGGTGAACTCGAATTTCGATGGAGTGCAGATCGGCACCATCACCTACAGCTACCGCGACAGGCCTGAGCTGGCGAACGACGCTCACGAACTGCTGAAGATGGTCGTGGATAGCGGCGTCAGCGCGATTGAGCTGATGCCCTCGGCTGCCGAACGATTCGCCGGCGCGCCGCTCCCGGCACAGCAGGGCCGTGGCGGTGGCGCTCGGGGTGGTTCCGGTGGCGGCCGCGGCGGAGCAGGATTCGGCGCCGGTGGCCCTGGCGGACCGGGTGGTGGACCAGGCGGCGCTCGCGGCGGTTCCGGCAGAGGCGGTGGCGGCCGCGGACGCGGCCCCATGAGCCCCGAGCAGCAGGCCGCAGCGGAAAAGCTGAAGGCGTGGCGCCTCTCGGCCTCTATGGATAAATTCAAGGAATTCCGCAAGCTCTATAACGACGCCGGCGTCGAAATCTACTGCCACAAACTCTCACCCTCGGCCGACATGTCGGACGCCGAATTCGATTACTTCTTCGAAGTGGCGAAAGCCCTCGGAGCGAATCAGATCAGCCTCGAACTGCCTGAAGAGCCGACGCCGCACAGCCAACGTCTCGGCGACACCGCGCTGAAGCACGGCATGATCGTCGCTTATCACGCTCACGAACAGGCCACCGAAACCGCGTGGGACGCGGTTCTCGCGCAGTCGAAGGGCAACGCGGTCAACCTCGATTGCGGCCACTACTACGCGGGCACGGGTAGAAGTCCGGTCCCCGCGATCATCAAGTACCACGAGCGCCTTGCCAGCCTTCACCTGAAAGACAGAACGCCCTCCACTCCGCAGGGTCGCGGCGCGAATCTGCCGTGGGGCCAGGGCTCGACGCCCATCGCCGATATCCTCCAGACGCTGAAGAAGAACAAGTACCAGTTCCCCGCGGCGGTCGAGCTCGAGTATCAGATTCCTGCCGGGTCTGACTCCGTGACGGAAGTCAGGAAGTGCGTGGAGTTCTGCAGGAAAGCGCTGGCGTAGAGGGTGGCCGCGCTGAACAGGGGGAGCCGGCCCGTCTCGGCTCCCTCGTTTCACGATTAAGGAAAATCATGAGTTCATCGAAGGTTCTCGCCGCAGTGTTCGCGGCAATGGTATTCGTGTCATTCGCGTTCGCGCAGGAGCCGCCCGGTGCTCCCCCGGCAGGAGGTCGCGGTGGCAGAGGCGGAGCGGGCGGCGGCCGGGGGCGCGCCGGCGGATTCCCGCAGTACACGCGGCAGCTTGCTTCGCAGGACGTTCTCGCGCGCGGTAAATCGCTCTACGATGCGCAGTGCGCTTCCTGCCACGCTTCCGATATGCGCGGCGTCCTCGCGAAGAACGGCCCGAATCTGCTGCGTTCCACCGAAACTCTCAGCGATAAACACGGCGAACTCGTTACAGCGAGCCTGGCCAAACACAATCCGGCGGTCAATCTTCCGGAGGACGATACGTACGCCATCTCCGAGTACATCCACAGCATTCAGGCCACCATGGGGGGCCAGGGAAGCCCGCCCGGACGCAATCCCGTCGGCCTCACCTATAATGTGCTGATCGGCGATCCGAAAACCGGCGAAGCCACGTTCCAGAAGCTCTGCTCGAATTGCCATTCCGTCACCGGTGACCTGAAAGGCATCGGCACAAAGTATGACGATCCGAAAACGCTCCAGAACACCTGGGTGTCCGGCGGCGGTGGTGGCGGCCGGGGACGCGGCGGTGGCGCCGGAGGGCAGGCGACAGTCACTTTGGCGAATGGCCAGAAGCTCGAGGGCCGTCTCGCCCGCAAGGACGATTTTCTCGTCGTGCTGGTTCTGGCGGACGGCACTCGCAAGTCCATCCCGATCGAAAACGGCGTTCCAAAAGTCGAAGTGAAAGACCCTCAGGAAGCGCACAAGAAGATCATGCTCGTCATGGATGATCCCGACAACAAAAACATGCACGACGTCACCGCCTATCTGGCGACGATCAAGTAAGAGGAGCGACACGAGAAATGAAAAAAATCATTTTCATTACGGCCCTGATGGCGGCCCCGGCGCTCTTCGCGCAGGGTCTCGATCCCGCGGATATTCTCAAGCCGCTCTCCGATCAGTGGACCAGCTATTCCGGCGACATGACCGGCAAGCGTTACAGCGCTCTCAAACAAATCAACACCCAGACGGTGAAGAACCTCAGCCTGCAGTGGGTGAATAACAACATTACGACTGGCTGCGGACCCAATGGAACCGGCGCGGGCGGCGCCGCTGCCGATGCCGGCTTCGGTGGTGGAGGCGGTGGCCGGGGCGGCCGTGGCGGTGCTCCTGCTCCCGCCGGAGCCATCGTCGTTGGCGGCTTCGGCACGGGAGAAGTGAATAACTGCGGACCCACGCGCTTTGGCGGCGGCATCCTCTATGTCGATGGCGTTCTCTACGGCGCTTCGCAAAACGATGTCTATGCAATCGACGCCCGCGACGGTGAAGTGCTCTGGCACTACTACTGGAAATATCGCGGCGGCACTACAACCGGCACCCGCGGCCCCAGCATGTGGCACAACTACATCTACTTCGAACTGCATGATGACTGGGTGGTCTGCCTCGACGCCAGGACAGGCCGCGAAGTCTGGAAGAAGGAAATCGCGCCGTTCGAACAGCAGTACTTCTCCTCCAACGTCCCCATGGTCATCGGCAATCACATCATCGTTGGAACGGGCAACGATACGGACGAGCCCGCCTGGATCAAAGCGCTCGATCCGGAAACCGGCGACGAGCAGTGGCGCCTCTACTCCACCGCGCAGAAGCAGGGCGATCCCGGTCTCGAAACCTGGCCCAGCCTCGAAGCCGCCAAACCTGGCGGCGGAACTTCCTGGATCCCCGGCTCGTACGACCCGGACACCCATCTCTACCTGTTCGGCACCGGCAATCCGACGCCCGCTTACACGCAGGGCCGTGGCGATGGCGACAATCTCTACACGTCCTGCCTGCTCGCGGTCAACATCGACACCGGCAAGATCGTCTGGTACTTCCAGACTTCACCGCACGATACCCACGACTGGGATTCCACCCAAACCCCGATCCTTGCCGACATGCCGTTCAACGGCCGCACGCGGAAGCTCGTCATGATGGCGACCCGCAACGGCTACTTCTACGTGCTCGACCGGACCACTGGCGAACATCTGATCACAGCGAAGCTCGGTCTTGTGAACAATTACGCCTCTGATGTCAGCCCGGATTCGCCGCTGCATCTCAATAAG
>CAZPZE010000147.1:0-6772 GCA_964590625.1 uncultured Solibacteraceae bacterium | reverse complement strand
ATGAGTGATACGGGTACTGGTCGCGGACGATCACGGAATCGTGCGGACGGGCTTAAAGCTTCTGCTTGAACGGATTCCGGATATCGAGGTCGTCGGCGAAGCAGCAGACGGACGCGAAGCCGTTCGCCTGACGAAAGAATTGCAGCCGGATATCGTCGTGATGGATATCGGGATGCCTCTGCTGAACGGCATCGATGCCACGGCGCAGATTACGCGCGAGGATGACCGCGTCGGCGTCATTATCCTCAGCATGTATACCGACGAAAGTTATATCGTGCGCGCGCTCGACGCGGGCGCCCGCGGATACCTGCTGAAAGATAACGCCGATGACGATATGGAACGGGCAATCCGGTCGGTGTCCATTCGCCGGCCGTTCTTCTCGCCCAGCATCGCGCAGGCGCTGCTTGAAGACTACGTCCGGCTGATGCGGGAGCGCAAAGTGCGTGATTCCTACGAGGTTCTGACGGAGCGCGAGCGCGAAGTCCTGCAGCTGCTGGCGGAAGGGAAATCGAACAAAGAGGCGGCGACGATCCTCGATCTGAGCCCCTACACGATTGAAACCCATCGCCAGAATCTGATGCAGAAGCTGGGGCTGCACAACACGGCGGAGATCGTGCTCTACGCTGTTCGCAAGGCGATTATTCCCGTTTCGTGACAATCTGTTCCAAAATGGCCAATTGCTTGTAGTTTGTTATTGTTACAGCGTTGGTAGTTAACCATTTTCAACTTCCCGGATTCGCGGGTTTCGCTTAAAATCAACCCGTGGTGATTTCTCTCCGGAAACACATCGACGACAGCAGGGAACACGCGAAGGCGGCGGTGGAGGCGTTCAAATCCGCCATCGATGTGATCGCGAAGGCAGGCGCGCAGGCGATTCCGCCGCTCGGCGCGGGTCTGCTCGCCAAGCTGAACGGGATCCAGGAGAGACTGCCGCGCGAAGCCGTGAAGGAGCAGGTGCTCGCGGCCCGCGAGGAATTCGAGCAGGAAGTCGAAAACTGGGGCGACGGCGCCGCGGAGTATTCGCGCAACAAGGAAAAAGAGATTCGCGACATCATGATCGCGGTCGCCGTGAGCGCCGAAGCGCTCGCGGAGCGTGACCAGCGTTACGCCAGCCAGTTCGGCGGCCTCACCACGCGGCTGCAATCGATCGCCGCCATGAAGGATCTCTCCGCCATCCGACGATCCGTCGTGCAGAGCGCAGAAGAGATGAAATCCGCCGTCACGAAGATGACGGAAGAGAACGAAGAGTCCGTCGCGCAGTTGCGGGCCGAAGTGGCGCATTATCGCGCGAAGCTCCAGCAATCCGAAGCGCGGGAGGCGGTCGATACGCTCACCGGCCTCGCCAACCGCCGCGAGACCGAAGCTCAGATTCAGGACCGCATCGTGTGGCGCCGCCAGTTCTGCGTCGCCGTCCTCGATCTCAACGGCTTCAAGAAGATCAACGATGTTCACGGACACGTGGCGGGCGACAACCTGCTCCGTCAGTTCGCAAACGAAATGAAGGCGCACTTCCGCTCCACCGATGTGGTGGGGCGCTGGGGTGGCGACGAATTCATCGTCATCATCGATTCCACCCTGCAGGAAGCCCAGGCTTCCGTCGATCGCGTACGTAAATGGGCGTTCGGCGAATACTCCATCGAAACCGGCAAGGGGGCCGTGCAGGTACCGATGCGCGCTTCAGTCGGCATCGCGGCCTGGGATAAGAAGGAGACGATGGTGGAACTCCTCGCCCGCGCCGATGCCGCAATGTATGCGGAGAAAAAGCTCCGCAGCATCCCGCGCGCCATCGTAGCTTAAACGCACTGGTGGCTCTCGGCCACCGCGGTGGTGAAACACCAGAACCGCCCGCGGCTTCCCACTGAAAATAAAAGGCTTTGGAATTGGCAAGGTCTTTGCACCACTCTCAGCGAGGTTTGAGGGTTATGAAAAAGCTCACTTTGCTGTTTGCCACCGCGTTGATGGCGCTTGCTCCGTTCAGCGCCTCCGCCGCATTTCGCGGCCGCGTGTTCGTCCGGCCTCCGGTGGTGGGTTTCGGTTATGGCTATGGCTGGGGCCCGTACTGGGGCGGGGGCCCGTTTTGGGGCCCTGGATACGGATACTACGGTGGCTTCTACGTCCCCTATGACAACAGGGGCGCGGTGAAGATCGACAACAACAAGCACATCGAAGGCGCATCGGTCTATGTGAATGGCGCCTACGCCGGTCTCGTGAAAGACAACAAGACGATGCACTTCCGGCAGGGCAACTACAGGATTGAAATCCGCGACGGCAACCAGACGCTGTTTTCGGACAAAGTCTACGTAACCGCCGGCAAGACCATTCACATCAATCCCGCAACCTAATCTCCGCGGGGAAAGTGCAGCAGCGCAATAGACAGCCGCCAGTACCACACTGGCGGCGGTTTATGTTTTGGATGGATGTTCTCTCGTGTACCATGACCCTTAAGGTGTCCTGGAAAAAAGCCGCGCGTTTCGCGCTGCACGACATGGGGGGACTTGCGGTTTTACGGCGCCGGCATCGCCGCGAATTCGGCGTCCTGATGTTTCACGCCTTCGGACGCGATACGGACGCCAACATGGAGGCGATCTGCTCGCACATCACGCGGCATTTCGAGCCGGTTTCACTTTCGCGGATCGTGGATGCGATCGAAGGCCGCGCCACGCTGCCGGACAACGCCATCACGGTCACAGTGGATGACGGCTATCGAAATTTTCTGCACGGCCACGCGATTCTCAAAAAGCACAAGGTTCCCGCCACCATTTACGCCGTGGCCGGATTCGCCGCCGGCCAGCTCTGGCTCTGGCCGGATCAGGTGGAATTCGGGCTGAAGAATTCCCCCCTCAGCGCGCTGCGCGTCACGCTTTTGAGCGGCACCATGGATCTGCCGCTCGATACCCCTGAGGCCAGAGCGGCCGCCCTCACGCATCTGCTCGACGTTCTCAAGGAAACGCCGAACGATGAGCGCAAGGCTTTCATGAAATCTTTCGGCGCGCTTTGCGGCGTCGATATCCCGGCCGCTCCGCCGCCCGGCCAGGAAGCGCTCACCGGCGATGAGCTGCGGGCGCTTTCCGCCGATGGCGTCGAGATCGGCTGCCATACCGAAACGCACCCCATCCTTTCGCGTGTGCAGCATCCGGACGAACTGAAGCGCGAAATCGCAGGCGCGAAGCAGCATCTGGAGGAGCAAACCGGCGTTCCCATTCGCCATTTCTGTTATCCCAACGGCCGCGCCATCGATATCAACAGCGATGTCCTCCGTCTGGTGGGCGAGGCCGGGTATCAGTCCGCCGTAACCTGCACCTGGGGCCTGAACACCGTGCAGGCGGAACGATTCCAGATTCGGCGCGTCCCGTTCGACAGCAGGGTCGATCTCGGCTACGGCGTCGAGCTGATGGCCGGGCTTCATATGTGAGTGCGGCGCAGCGTCGCGCCTTAAAATCAGAAAAGTGCAACTGGGCGAAGCGTTACGAATCATCGGGCAGGCGGGCTCCGAAGGAAGCCGGAGTGTCCACCTGCTTTGCGGCTTCACGCCCCTCCACTTCGAAACGTTTCTCAAAGCGCATCTGGCGCTTCGCTTTCCGAAAAACGCGATCCGCGTCCGCACGGGACTTTACGGCGATCTCGAAGGCAACATCCAGCGCGCCCGAAAAGAAGCGGCCGATGGCGCGGTAGTCGTGATCGAGTGGAGCGACCTCGACGCGCGGCTCGGATTTCGCGCTTCCGCCGGATGGTCGCAGCAAACGCTCGACGATATCGTCACCCAGGCGGCGGAAAAATGCGGGCGTCTCGCAGGCGCGCTCGCGGATCTGGCGGACGCGATGCCGGTTGCGGTCGCGGGCCCGACCATCGGTATCCCGCACCTGACCTCCGCCCCGCCCTCCGAGGCGAATGCGCTCGAGCTCGAGCTCGATGCCATCCTCGCGCAATTTCGGAAGAAGATCGGCACCCACCGCAATATCCGGCTGGTGAGCGCAAACGCGCTGGCGATGGCATCGCCGTACGCCGCGCGCCATGACGTCAAGATGGACCTGCTGACCGGCTTTCCCTGGACGAACGCGCATGCCGATACCGTCGCCGAAATCAGCGTCGGCTGCCTTTTCCCGCTGGAAGCAAAGAAAGGCATCATCACCGATCTGGATCACACGCTCTGGAAAGGAATCCTCGGCGACGATGGCGTGAGCGGCGTCTCCTGGTCGCTCGAAGGCAAGTCCCAGATCCATGCGCTCTACCAGCAAACGCTCGCGTCGCTGGCAGACTCCGGCGTGCTGGTGGCCATCGCGTCGAAGAATGATCCGGCGCTGGTTCGCGAAGCGCTCAAACGTTCGGACATTCTCGTGACCGATGCCCGCATCTTCCCGATCGAAGCAAGCTGGGGACTCAAGTCCGATGCCGTGGCGCGCATCCTGCGGGCCTGGAACATCGGGGAAGACGCTGTGGTTTTCGTCGATGACAGCCCCATGGAGCTTGCCGAAGTCGCGGAGAAATATCCGCGCATGGAGTGCATCCCGTTCCCGGCGGGCGATACCGTCGCGGCCGCGAAGCTGCTTAGCACGCTGCGCACGCGCTTCGGACGCCGCGAGATTCGTGAAGAAGACAAGCTGCGTCTCCAGAGCCTGCGCGGGGCCGCCGATTTTCGCGAGCAGGGCTCCGGCGAGAGTTCATCGGATTTCCTCTCGCGGCTGGACGCGAAGATCACGTTCGAAGCGGCGGGGACCGACAAACGCGCCTTCGAACTGGTCAACAAGACAAATCAGTTCAACCTGAACGGCGCGCGCTATACGGAATCGGACTGGCAGTCCGTCGTGAATCGCCCCGGTGGTTTCCTCGCCAATGTTTCCTACGAAGACCGCTTCGGACCGCTCGGCAAGATCGCGGTCGTCGGCGGTCATCGCGAAGGCGACAACTGCATTGTCGACATCTGGGTGATGAGCTGCCGCGCGTTCTCGCGTCAGATCGAATTCCAGACCGTGAAGAAGCTTCTCGAAAAAACCGGCGCGCGTGGAATTCGCTTCGGATACAAGGCCACCGAGCGCAACGGCCCCGTCAAAGACTTTCTGACTCACTTCTTCAACGGCGCGGCCGCTTCCGGCGAACTCTATCTGCGGGCTGACGACTTCAACCGCCTCTGCCCGCCGCTCTTTCATCAGGTAAACGACCAATGGACAGTGTCACCGAAAAACTGAATCGTTGCTTCGCGGCGACGTTCCCCACGCTCGACCCCGGGCAATACGCGCAGGCGAGCGTGGAGAATATGGGCGAATGGGATTCCATCAAACAGCTCACGCTGCTGACCGTGATCGGCGAAGAGTTCGGCCGCGAGATCGACTTCGAGGAATTCGAAGACGCGACGTCATACGAGGCGCTGGTCCGCATCCTCGAAGGCGACTAGTGATGTCTCTAAAGTTTGGGTTCGTGGGGCAGATTGTCACTCTGCGGCCGATTGTGAATCGGCGTGGCCGGTAGCGGTTGATCCAGAGGCCGACCCTCAACACTACGTGAGATAGCAGTAGCTTCCGGTATCGAGAAAGAATCCGTCGTACTCCACGAGCTGGAACTGAAAATCCGGCGGCAGAACCAGATTTTTCTTTTTGTTCAGCAGAAAGACCGGCGTCATCTCTCCCTGAAGACGCAGCCCGGATTCCCGCGCTCCCTGCTCCGTCACAGCGCCGCTTCCCGCGGCGATGAATTCATTGGCGTGCGCCAGCTTGCGGGCTTCCGCCTGCGCCAGCGCGTACGCCGCGCGCGCCGATGCCGGAGTCGCTCCATACAGCCAGAGACCGGCGAGACGCGCCTGGCCGCGAATCACGCTGAGAACGAAGTGCCCCGAAGGCTTCCCGCTTTCGCGCATCTGATAGAAGTGCACACCCGCGATCGGGCACCCGAGAAGGTAGCGGAAAAATTCGGCAGAACGCGGCGCGAGCCTGGCCGGGTGGTCCACCTGTTCCGGCGCAATCTCCTCCGCCACCCATCCTGCTGGCGTCGAAGCGCCAAGCGACCACATCAGGTTTCGTCCCAGCCGCGGGACCAGCTTCCAGTTTTTGTGCTGGTGCGTCAGAATCTGCCGCAGCGGGTGGATAGGACGCGCCCCCGTCCACTGCTGCGCGTGCTCGACGAATCCATAAGCCGGCAGAATCGTCCGCGTCATTTCCGACCCGCCGATCGCGATGATGAAATCGAACATGGCGGTCAGCTTCTGCACCATCAGAAGACCAGCGCCCGGCGCTTCCGGCGCCGATGCCCAGTCGATCATGTGGACACCGCGGACCTCGTTCACCACCAGCGGCCACAGCCCCGCATGTGCCGTAATCGCGCCGTCGCGCTCCAGCACATACGCGCGCGGTTCCGGCCAGTCGCCGCGCGCGTCCCAGTATTTCCAGTGCATCACTGCCTGCTGCGTGAACGGCGCATCCGGCGTCGCGCCAAACACACGCTGCAGGAACTCGCTGACAGCTTTCAGATCGTCAGGAGTGGTGGGGTGCAGAACCGATTTCATCCGGTTCAGCCATTATAAGAAACGAGCCGCCCGTTACCGCTGCGCACGGCGGCTGGCATAGAACGCATCAAAGAATGCGAAGCGCGCCTGCTCCGGCGTGGAAATCGCGTGGACGTTTGTGCTGAGCTCCATCGATTCCGGCTTCGCAGGCGAATAGGCGGGCCACGCAGGAAGTCCCTTGCCGTTCGGATTCCCGGTCTTCGCGAAATTCACCCAGTAGTTCGACATCTCATCCGCAAGCTTGTGGTCAGCAGGCTCAAACGGGCGGTCCCACTTGTA
>CAZPZE010000146.1:0-2097 GCA_964590625.1 uncultured Solibacteraceae bacterium | reverse complement strand
TGCGTCCAATCTCGCGCAGCGCGCCGAACACTTCCGGCGACAGATTTCGCAGTGCCTCTTCGTACAGATCAAGAGCAGCTGAAATGAGCGCCAGCAGTTCCTCGGCGGATTCCTGGCCCTTGCCCTCCATCGCAATCTCGGCGAGTTGCACCTCGCTCAACTGGCGTCCTGCAAGATAAGTCAACAGCCGTATGGTGCTGCCGGCGAGATGTTTGGCGTGAAAACCCGCGGAAGTGGCGCCGTGCGGGTTGGACCAGAGCTCTTCGGGACTCAATCCACGAAGCGCAGCCTCGGCATCCTCACGAATCTGCTCAGAGGCCCGAAGCAGATGGCTGATGACCGGATGCAGTCCGGGGATCGCGCCCCGCATCCATGCTTCCGGCGGTATTCCTGGCGCATTCATATCTGCCTCATTTTACAGGCCGATGACGGCATGGGGTAAATCTCCCGGACGTTTCGGGGAATTTACCCGATGGAGCCACTACGGTTGTAAATGTTAGGTTGACGGTATGGATACAGGGAAGTGCTGCGATTGCGGCGCCGAAACTTGTTTGTTTGTGAATGGTGTGCCGATCTGTGTGGTTTGTGACGCTAAACGGGACAAGGTATCGGCATTTCCCATTCCCACGCCCCTGCGCCCGCGCGAGGGCAGAAGGTCCGGCGACAAACCGGATATGAATCCGCCAAAGGCCAGCGTCGCCGCGGCCTGATCTCAAAACATTTCTTCGCCGGCGCCTTCCGCGGCGCGGCAAAGCCAGGTTTCGCACTGGATTCCCGTCTGGGCGCGATAGCCGTGCGTGATGGCGCGCGCGATTGCTCCGGCTCTTTCGACGTCGACAAGACAGACGAGGCATCCATCCTGCGCCGTACCCGTCATCCGGGCGCCCCACACGCCGCGGCACTCGCGCGCGAGGCGAGCCAGAAGGTCGAGTTCCCCGGATCCCGCGTCGCAGTTCAGGCGCAGGCTCTCGTGTGACTCGTTCATCAGAGCGCCCGCCGTGCGAAGGTCGTTATCGAGCAGCGCCATGCCGGCTTTCATGACGCGTTCGTTCTCTTCCACGATGTGACGGCACCGGCGATAAGTCGCCTCCTCGAACAGCTCGCGGTGCGTAGCCAGCTGAGCCGGCGTGACGTCACGAAAGCCCTTGACGCCGGGCCGGCAGGACGACAGAATCTGCATGCCCTCCTCGCATTGTGCGCGATTCCACGCAGCCATGCCCGTAATTTCGCGCTGCCGAATACCCGTATGGCAGATGAGAAGGCTCACACGATCCGGGATCGGAACGTAATGATGTTCGAGCGAGCGGCAATCGAGAAAGAGCGCGTGCCCCTCACGTCCGTGGCAGCTGATGAAGGGATCGGCTGTGGCCGGATCGGCGCCGCGCGCGCATTCCGCAAGGCGGCACAGCTGCGCAATCTCGAGACGCGAGAGCTCTTTTCCGGCCGCTCCGAGCAGGGCAAACGCGGCGGCAACCTCGAGCGAAGCGCGCGCGCCAAGGCCGGCGCAATCGGGGAAATCATCTTCGATCAGCAGGTCGGCGCCGCGCGGCAAACCGCCGCTCCGGCGAAGCAAAGAAACGAGGTTCCGCAGCGGCTCGCCCCATCCGCCGGCTGCGCGGCGCGAGCCTTCATTCAAATCCACGAAGTCGCGGCAACGGCCGTTTTCGAGGTCGGCCGTGAATCGATCGGGCTGTGCCGGGTGAGCGATGACGCGCGTGCAGAGCCCGATGGCCGAGGCGAGTACGAAGCCCTCGTTATAGGGAGCGTCTTCCCCCATCAGGTTGACGCATCCTGGCGCGCGAAAAACGCGAGGTTCGGCCGAGTAAAGACGGCGATAACGCTCCCTGAGCGCCAGTCCCTCAAATAATGTGCAGCAGGCCACCTGGTCACCTTCCTGATATTCGGCGGATGACCAAGCAATTCTGGTGCCGAAAATCAGAAGGTATAGCCGATTTTCGCGATCACGGTTCTGGGCTGCAGGAAGTGGGTCCCGCTGAACGTGGAAAGAAAGTTGTAGAGCGCGGTCACGCCGGTAATGTTGACAATTTGCAGCGACGCCGTAATACGGCGCGGTCCTTCGCGATGGAGCAGATTGTC
>CAZPZE010000145.1:0-2623 GCA_964590625.1 uncultured Solibacteraceae bacterium | reverse complement strand
CTGTTCCGGCGTACCGGCGGCGACGATGCGTCCGCCGTCCTCGCCGCCATCGGGTCCAAGGTCGATGACCCAGTCCGCGCTTTTCACAACATCCAGGTTGTGCTCGATCACTAATACAGTATTGCCGAGATCGACCAGCTTTTGCAGGACTTCGAGCAGCTTGCGCACGTCTTCGAAGTGGAGGCCGGTGGTGGGCTCGTCCAGGATGTAGAACGTGCGGCCGGTCTGGCGGCGGCTCAATTCCTTCGCCAGCTTGATGCGCTGGGCTTCCCCGCCCGAAAGCGTGGTGGACGACTGGCCCAGGTGGATGTAGCCGAGACCGACATCCATCAGGGTCTTCAGCTTCGGATAAACCTGCGGATTGGTCTCGAGCAGCGGTAGAGCTTCTTCGACCGTCATCTCCAGCAGATCGGCGATCGACGCGCCTTTGAACTTCACCTGCAGCGTTTCGTGGTTGTAGCGGCGGCCGCGGCAGACGTCGCAGGTGACGTAAACGTCCGGCAGGAAGTTCATCTCGATGCGGCGGAGACCGTCGCCCTGGCAGGCTTCGCAACGCCCGCCCTTCACATTGAAACTGAACCGGCCGGGCTTGTAGCCGCGCTCGCGCGATTCCGGCAGCATGGCGTAGAAATCGCGGATGGGCGCGAACAGGCCGGTATAGGTCGCGGGATTCGAGCGCGGGGTGCGGCCGATCGGCGATTGATCGATGCGGATGACCTTATCGATGTTTTCGATGCCCGTGATCTTCCTGTGCCTGCCTGGCGCTTCCCGCGATTCGTAGATAGCGCGTGAGAGGGCTTTCGCGAGAATGTCATTCACCAGCGTCGATTTGCCGCTGCCCGAAACGCCGGTGACGACGATCAGTTTTCCGAGCGGAAACTCGGCGTCGATTTCCTTGAGGTTGTGCTCGACAGCGCCTTCGACGCGGATCGATTGTCCGGTGCCGGGACGGCGTTTCCGCGGCACTTCGATCTGCAGCTTGCCGGAAAGATAGCGGCCCGTGAGCGACGACGGCGACCTGCGAATTGCATCGGGCGGTCCGCTGGCAACCAGTTCACCGCCAAGACGTCCGGCGCCCGGGCCGAGATCGAGAACGTAATCCGCGCGCTCGATCGTATCGGCATCGTGCTCCACAACCAGCACCGTATTGCCCATATCGCGCAATTCCGTGAGCGTATCGAGCAGACGGTCGTTGTCACGCGGATGCAGTCCGATGGAGGGCTCGTCCAGCACGTACAGCACGCCGCGCAGTTTCGAACCGATCTGCGTCGCCAGCCGAATGCGCTGCGCTTCCCCGCCCGAGAGCGTGGACGCGCTGCGATCGAGGCTCAGATAATGCAGCCCGACGGCCTCGAGAAATTCCAGCCGCCGGCGGATTTCATCCACGACGCGCCCGGCGATCGCCAGTTCGCGGTCTTTGAATTCCCAGTTCCGCACCGTCAGCAACGCGCGGGCGAGCGACATGGCCGTGAATTCGGAGATCGAGATATTGCGAACGCGCACCGCGAGGCTGGCGGGGCGCAATCGTTTTCCGCCGCATGCCTTACAAACGGAGGGCGACATGTAGTCCGTCAGATACTCGCGATAACCCTGGCTGTAGGTGTCATAAGCATCCTGCAGAACGGCGATAATGCCTTCCTCGCCCTTCGCCCCATTCATAAGGGCGTTGCGATTCGCGGCGCTCAGTTTTTCCCACGGCGTGGAGAGCTTGATTTTCAGGGCCTTCGCCAGCGGTTCGATCCGGGCCGACATGTTAGCCGAGTTCCCCCCCGGCCCAAGTCCGCCTTCGAACAACGGTTTGGTGGGATCGACGATGATCTTATCCGGATCGAAAGCCCAGATCGCGCCAATGCCGTGGCACTCTTCGCAGGCGCCGTATGGACTGTTGAAGGAGAACGAGCGCGGCTCGAGTTCCGGCACACTGGTGCCACATTCGGCGCAGGCGAGTTCGCGCGAGTAGAGCTTGTCCTGCCCGCCGACGATGGAGATCAGCACCAGACCATTCGCGAGCTTCGTCGCTGTTTCGATGGAAGCTTCAAGCCGCTTTTCAATGCCGGGCTTCACGACGAGGCGGTCGACGATCACTTCGATCGTGTGGTTCTTCCGCTTATCAAGCTGGATCGGCTCGTCGAGCGCGCGAAGCGTGCCATCGACGCGGGCGCGAAGGAAGCCCTGGCGCGCGAGCTTTTCCATCTCCTTTTTGAACTCGCCCTTGCGGCCGCGGACGATCGGCGCCATCACCAGAATCTTTTCTTCCGGTTTGAGCGCGAGCACGTGGTGCAGGATTTGTTCGGTCGACTGGCGCGAAATCTCGTTGCCGCACACCGGGCAATGCGGGACGCCAATCGCGGAGTAGAGAAGGCGCAGGTAGTCGTAGATTTCAGTGATAGTGCCGACGGTGCTGCGCGGGCTGCGGCCGGTGGTCTTCTGGTCGATCGAGATGGACGGGCTCAGACCTTCGATGGAATCGACATCCGGACGTTCCATCTGGTCCAGAAACTGGCGGGCGTAAGCGGAAAGCGTCTCGACGTAGCGGCGCTGTCCTTCGGCATAGATGGTGTCGAAGGCGAGAGAGGATTTGCCGGAACCGCTCAGTCCGGTGATAACCGTCAGGGTATTCCTG
>CAZPZE010000144.1:0-7217 GCA_964590625.1 uncultured Solibacteraceae bacterium | reverse complement strand
ACTAATCGGAACAATCGACATAAAGTTCATCGGCTGCGGAGCAGGAGGCGTATCTTCCACCTTCTGCGCAGGCTCACGGCGCTCGCGCACCGGAGTCCGGACCGGCGCACTCTTCACGGCCGGAGCGGCTATTGTCGCGGGCGCGGGTGCCGGAGGCGTGAGTGTCGCGGGCGTGAGTGTCGCGGGAGCGGATGTCGCGGACGTGGGTGTCGCGGGCGCGGGTGTCGCGGACGCGGTCGCCGCCGGCTGTGCCGGAGCTGGCTGCCCTGCCGCCGGAGCCGGCTGCACCACCGGAAGCGGGGCGCCCATCTCCATCAGAAGCTGCTGCAGCATCCCCGTGAAGACGGGTGGCGCGGCAGCGGCAGCCGCCGGCCCCGCGACTGGCGCTGGCGCCGCTGCTGCCGCAACAGGTAGAGGGGTAACTACCATGCGGCGAAGTCAAAGGCAGGAACGTTGCCAGAGCGCGGCCGCCTGAATTCAATCTTTTAGGGGAAGAGAGTGCGACAGAAAATTGGCAAACGCCAGGATCCTGGCGGCGCGCGAAGCTCGCCTCATGGAACTTATCGGTTCGTCCGCCAGGCTTTTGAGCGGTTTAGCGGAGAAAGATTTTTGGCTTCGCAAATGCACCGCATCGCGGCATGGATGGAATTTCGATTTCGGCCGCGAGCGGCATGCGCTCCCGCATGCAGTCGCTCGACCTTCTCGCCAACAATCTCGCCAACGTCGAAACCGGCGGCTATAAAGCGGACCGCGAATTCTACAGCGTCTACACGAGCGCCGAAGCCGAGGCATCTGACGCCAATGAAATCGCCCAGCTCCCGGTCATCCAGAAGCAGTGGACCGATCTTTCTCCCGGCACTCTGGAGCCCACGTACAATCCATTCGACCTCGCCGTCGATGGCGACGGCATGTTCGCCATCCGCACCGCGCGCGGCGTTCGCTACACCCGCAACGGCAGCTTCCGTCTTTCGCCGGCCGGTGTCCTCACCACGGCCGACGGCAGCCCCGTCGGTTCCGTCACCGGTCAGCCGATCACGCTCGACCGCACGCTCCCTTTCAGCGTGGCGCGCGATGGCAGCATCCAGCAGGCCGGCGCCACCGCCGGACAAATCCTGATCCAGTCCTTCGGCCCCACCAGTCTCGCGCGCGAGGGCGGCAGCTATTTCGTCCCGGTCGCGGGCGCTGTCCCGAAGGCCGCGACGGGTTCGATTGTGCAGGGGAAAGTCGAGCGCTCCAACGTCAGCGCCGCCGAATCCGCCGTGCGTCTTGTCGAAATCACACGCCAGTTTGAAATGTTGCAGAAAGCCGCCAATATCGGCGGAGACCTGAATACGAAGGCCATCGAAGAGGTGGCCCGTGTCGTTTCCTGATCGGAGGAGAAAATGATTCGCGCACTCTACAGCGCCGCGAGCGGCATGTCCGCCCAGCAGCTCAATATCGATAACATCGCCAACAATCTCGCCAACGCCAACACCACCGGCTACAAGTCGCGCCGCGCCCAGTTCGAAGACCTGCTCTACCAGAGCATGGTCGCGCCCGGCTCGCTTTCCGGACAGAACAATCTGGTGCCTGTCGGCCTGCAGTTAGGACTCGGCACGCGCGCCGCGTCGAACGAGGTCAGCTTCCAGCAGGGCAGTTTCCTGCACACCGGCAACCCGCTCGATCTCGTGATCCAGGGGCTCGGCTTTTTCCAGATCAAGCAGCCGTCCGGCGATCTCGCCTACACGCGCAACGGTTCGTTCCAGCTCGATAACACCGGCACTGTCTGTACATCGGACGGTTATCCGGTCCAGCCGCAGATCACCATTCCCGCCGCCGCACAATCGATCAACATCGCGACCGACGGCACCGTGACCTACACGCTGCCAGGCCAGACGCAGGCGCAGAATGCGGGCCAGATCACCATCGCGACTTTTCAGAACCCCGCCGGGCTCAGTTCGCTCGGCGCAACGCTCTTCACCCCGACCGATGCCTCCGGCGCGCCCATTGTCGGAGCGCCTGGCGCGACCGATGGCGAAGGCACCATCCTGCAGGGTTACAGCGAGCAATCGAACGTCAGCGTCGTCGATGAGTTCATCAACATGATCACCAGCCAGCGCGCCTATGAAGCAAATTCAAAGGTCGTGAAAGCGGCCGACGAAATGTATCAGCAGGCCAACAATCTCAAACAGTGATGCGGATTCTTCTTCTCGCCATTTTCGTGACGGCCGCCTCCGCCGCTTGTCTCCCCGTCTCGGGCGATCGCATTTACGCGAGCGACCTCGCGCGCGCCGATGCGCGCTTTGCAGCGCTGCCGGGCAGTCTGCCGCTGGCATTCACGCCGCACGTGTTCCATGCGGCCGAGTTGCAGCGCATCGCGCGTGCGAACGGTCTGTCGCTCCCGTCCGTGGCCGAAGTCTGCTTCGAGACGCAGCTCCACCCGCCTGTGGAATCGGACTTTCTCGATGCCATGCGGCACTCGCTGCCGGCCGCCGCGGTCGTCACGATGGTCGAGATGTTCCCGTCCCCCATTCCGGCTGGCGAGATCGTGTTTCCCGCAACCTCGCGCGGTGCGCAGCTCTGGCGAGGCTACGTCCAGTACACACCGACCCGGCGCTTTCCCATCTGGGCTCGTGTCGACGTGACGATTCCGCTTGCGATTCACCGTGGCGACACCGTTCCGGTGGAAGTCCACAGCGGAAGCGCCGTGATTCGTTTTGACGCCGTCGCCGAGAAGGACGTGCCGGTCGGCGGCGTCGCCGACCTCCGCAATCCTGCGACCGGCCGTACCTTCCAGGCCCATCTGGACGGTTTCAAAGCCATCCTCATCCTGGGGAAAGGACCAGCCTGATGGCGCCCGTCATCGTTCTCTTCGCCATTTTCGCCGCGAAAAACAAACCCAAACCGGCGGCCCCACCGCCGGCCACCCTGCTCGATCAGTATCTGAAGGAAGCCGAAGGCCGCGAGGCGCAGGAATCAAACCAGGCGCTCCCCGGCGCGATCTGGTCGCCCGCGGCGCGCCTCGATGAATCCGGCCGCGACCTCCGCGCGACCCAGGTCGATGATGTCGTCACCATCCTCGTCACCGAAAATGTGAACGCCGTCGCCTCCGGCACCAGCGCGACCGAGCGCCAGTCATCCGCGAATCAGTCGATCAGCAATCTCGCCGGCGTGAAGTCGCCCGCCGGCGCGCTCGTCAATCTGCTCGGCACTTCCGGCGATCAGAAACTGAACGGCGCCGGCACCACATCCCGCACTTCCACGCTGACCGCGACCCTGACCGCTCGCGTGGTCCATGTTCTTCCTGGCGGATTGCTGCTGGTCGAAGGCGAGAAAAATATCCAGGTCAATTCCGAGCATCAGGAAATCACGGTTCGCGGCGTCATCCGGCCCTACGATCTCTCGACCGCCAACACCGTCCTCTCGACGCAGGTTGCCGACATGGAAATCCGCGTCAACGGACAGGGGATCGTGAGCGACGCCGTGCGCCGCCCGAATTTCCTCTATCGCCTGCTGCTCGGCCTGCTCCCGTTCTGAATGCCATGCGCCTCTGTGCACTCTTTCTTCTGTTCACTACCATCGCCAACGCCGCTCCGGTGCGGCTGAAGGACCTCGTCTCGATCGAAGGCATCCGCGACAACCAGCTGGTCGGCTACGGCATGGTCGTCGGTCTCGCCGGCACAGGCGACAAGCAGACCACGCTCTTCACCAACCAGACTCTTGCCAACATGCTTGAACGTATGGGCGTGACGGTTCCGCCCACGTTTATCAAGGTGGCCAACGTCGCTTCCGTCATGGTAACCGCGACACTGCCGCCGTTTGGCCAGCCGGGCGCGAAGATCGACGCGACCGCGTCGGCCATCGGCGACGCCAGCAATCTGCAGGGCGGCGTTCTCCTGATGACCGCGCTCAAAGGCGCCAACGGCCAGACCTACGCGGTGGCGCAGGGGCCGGTCCTGACGGGCGGATTCGCCGCCGGCCGGGGCGGTACCACCCGCACCGTCAATCACCCGACCGTCGGACGCATTCCCGAAGGCGCCACCATCGAACATGCCGCGCCATCCGTCGAACCGACGAGCGTGGTCCATCTGCAGCTCCGTTCCGCCGACTTCGCCACTTCCGCCCGGATTGCGGACGCGCTCAACCAGAAGTTCGGCCAGGTGGCGAAGGCCGACAACGCGGCCCTGGTTTCGGTGTCCGCGCCCGCGGAGTGGAAAGACCGCATCACCGAGTTCATCGCCGGGATTGAAGACGTTCGGGTCGATGTGGACCGGGCCGCGAAGGTCGTCGTCAACGAGCGAACCGGCACCATCGTGATGGGCAACGACGTTCGGGTGTCGCCGGTCGCGATCCTCCACGGGAATCTGTCGGTCGAGATCCAGACGAACCTGCTGGTATCGCAGCCGAATGCTCTGAGCGGCGGTACGACGCAGGTGGTTCCGGAACAAACCGTGACCGCGAACGATGAGGCTGCCCACAACGTGATCCTGAAGGACGGCGCGACGGTCGAGGAACTCATCCGGGCCCTCACCGCCATCGGATCGACCGCGCGCGACATCATCGCGATCCTCGAAGATCTGCGCGCGGCGCATGCGCTCGATGCGGACCTGGAGGTGATCTGATGACGATTTCCGGTTCTCTGGATGTCCTGAACTCGACCCCTGCTCCGAACAAGGCGGAAGGCGCGGCGAAGAATTTCGAAGGGCTGCTGATCGAGCAGATTCTGAAGACCGCTCACACCGAAGATGACGACGATGCGGGCGCGGCTGCGATCGGGTTCGGGGAGGATCAGCTGGCGAGAGCGCTGGCTTCGAGCGGAGGCATCGGACTGGCGAAGACCGTGGAGGCCGGGCTTTCTTCTTCTCTCCAGCCATCGGCGAGCGTCGCGAGCAGCCTGCCGGTTTCTTCGAGCGGCCCATCGATCTGACGGACGTGCGCTTCGAGCAGTCGCTCCTGCATGTAGCAGTAGAGCTTCCGCAGGTTTTCCGAAATCTCGGGCGCGTGTTCGGGCTTCAGGGCCAGCATCAGCTCCGCAATGATCGCGTAGGCCTTCCGGATCGCCAGGCCGCGTTCCCTGATTCGCCCTTCCCGCAGGTGCTCCCGCGCGTCCGCGACCGAGGCAATCGCCTGCTGGTAGAGCAGCCGGACCAGCTCGATCGGGCTGGCGGAAAGGATCATCTGTTCAAAGTAGGGGTTCATGGGACCGGTGCTCTTTCTGATATTGCCGCGCCAGATTCAGCGCATATTCGGAGGGCCACTGGACCAGAACGTCCTTGCTCTGCTTATCCACCACCCGGACAACGAGCTCCCGCGTGGCGGAATCGGTCGAGAAGGTCACCTGGCGGTCGGGACCGACGATGCCGGACTCATTAATCGTCCGGACCGCCGCCGCGACTGCCTGCGTACGGGCGCGATCCTCCGGCGCAGACGAAGTCTGCGTCTCCGGTACCGGGATATTCCAGAGGGCGGCGCCAGATACCTGACCCATTTCCGATGGCCTCAATAGCCTTATCGGACCGGGTCAGGCGGGTGTTGAGCGGAATTTATCTAGCGTCCGGGGACGCCCATCCAGCCGCGGGTCCACAGATCCGCCATGGCGATGAAGAGCAGGAGCAGCAGCCAATACAAGCCGCACAGGACGATCATTTTCGTCAGCCGCGTCCCGTACTTGACATGCATGAAGAACAGCACCACGAGTGAAGCCTTGAAAACGGCGATCGAGAGAGCGACGAAGATGTTGAGCCGTCCGAGGTCGATGGTCGAGACAATGGCCGTGACCCAGGTGAGGACGATCAGCGCGGCGAATACGGCGAAGTAGACGCGCTTGGGGACAATGTGGTGTTCAGCGTGGTCAGACATCTTAGCTTAACCCCCGTCCGGAACGATCGATCAGGTATAGCAGCGGGAACAGGAAGATCCAGACGATATCGACGAAGTGCCAGTACAACCCGAACATTTCTATCGGTGTGTACCATTTCTCGTTGTATTTGCCCTTATTCGACTGGTAGATCAGGATGAGCAGAATAACAAACCCAACCAGCATGTGGGTCGCGTGGAGACCGGTCATCCCGAAGTAGAGCGAGAAGAACAGAGGGGTGTGTCCGGGGTCCTGGCAGCCTTCGCAATCGAAGTGGTAGCCGGGAACTTCGTGGTGCACCCACTTATCGTGATACTCGTATGCCTTCACGCCAAGGAAGATACCGCCGAGGAGCAGGGTCAGGGTCAGAAACAGAACGAGCAGTTTCCTTTTGCCGAGCGACGCCGCGTGAACCGCCAGCGCCATGGTGAGTGAACTGCAGATCAGAACCGTGGTATTCGCCGCGCCGATCCAGAGATTGGTCTTGTTACTGGCCGAAGCAAACGCGACAGGGTAAGCCTGGCGATACGCGAAGTACGCCAGGAACAGCCCGCCGAAGAACATGATTTCGGTGAGCAGGAACACCCACATCCCAATCGTCGAAGCATCCTTCTGCTGCTCCGGATTCGCGAAGTGGTGCTGCAGGGTCTCGTCCGCATGGTGATGCGGAACCGTCTGACTAGCCAATGTGGACTACCTCCTGCACGGTCGAGTAATCGTAGGCTTCATGGGTAACCACAGGCGTAACCTCGAAGTTTTCGGGAATGGGCGGTGACTGGGTCTGCCATTCGAGTCCGGTGGCGCCCCAAGGGTTGGCGGGGGCTTTTGCACCGTTCTTGAGCGACCATGTCAGGTAGACTGCCGGGAGCAGCAGGCCGAGAGCCAGCACCGAGGCGCCAGCGGAAGAGAGAACGTTGAGAACCTGAAACTCGGGCGGATACGCATGGTAGCGGCGGGGCATACCCATGTAGCCGAGCAGAAACTGGGGTCCGAAGGTCAGATTGAAGCCGGCGAACACGAGCACAGCCGAAACCTTCGACCAGACATCGGAGTACATTCGGCCCGTCATCTTGGGCCACCAGAAGTGGAGTCCGGAGAGATAGCCGAGCAGCGCGCCGCCGACCATTACGTAATGGAAGTGCGCGATGACGAAGTAAGTGTCGGTCAGGTGGACATCCATGCCGAGCGACGCGAGCATAACGCCGGTCAGGCCGCCGATGGTGAATAAGCCGATGAAGCCGATGGCATAGAGCATCGGCGTCTCCATGCGAACCTGGCCTTTATACATCGTGGCCGCCCAGTTGAAGACCTTGATGGCGGAGGGGATAGCGACGATAAAGCTGAGGACCGAGAACACGAGGCCGGCATAGATCGACTGGCC
>CAZPZE010000143.1:0-13905 GCA_964590625.1 uncultured Solibacteraceae bacterium | reverse complement strand
GGGGACGGCGTCTGAAGCGCCCCTGCTGGGGCCGCACATTTCGGAAGAAGCTGTGTTCGAATGCACGACGTGCGGCGGATGCGAGGAATCGTGTCCGGTCGGGATTCAGCATTTGCCGGTGATGATCGGGCTGCGGCGCGGCGCGGTGAATACGGGGACGTGGGAGGATTCCTACGGCACGAAGTTGTTTCTCACGATGGAGCGCAACGGCAATTCGCTCGGGATGCAGTCGGGCGAGCGCGCGAAGTTTATCGAGAAGGCGGAGTTGCCGCTTTACGACGGCTCGCAGGAATATTGCCTGTGGCTCGGGTGCATGGGCGCGTACGATCCGGCGGGTCGCGAGACCGTGATGGCGCTGGTGAAGGTGCTGCGGCATCTGGGGATCACGTTCGGCGTGCTGCGCAAGGAGAAGTGCAATGGCGATCCGGCGCGGCGGCTGGGCAACGATCTTCTGTTCACGACGCTCGCCGAGGAGAACCTGCAGACGATTGACAGTACGGCGAAGGAGAAGCCGCTGAAGTTCCTCAGCATCTGTCCGCATTGCGTGCGCACGATGGGAACGGATTGGGCGGAGGCGGGGCGGACGGTCGAGATCGAGCATCATTCGGAACTGCTGGCGCGGCATGCTGCACGGCTGCCTTCGGGGCTGCCTTCGGGCGGCGGGCGGGAGAAGGTGGTGTATCACGATCCGTGTTATCTGGGGCGGTATCGCGGGGTTTACGATCAGCCGCGCGAGGTGCTGGAGCGGTCCGTGGATGTGGTGGAAGCGCCGCGGAACCGGAATAAATCATTCTGCTGCGGGGCCGGCGGTGGGCAGATGTTTCTGGGCGAGGAAAAGGGTGAGCGCGTCAATGTGACGCGTGCGAAGGAGTTGGTGGGGACAGGGGCGGAGACGGTGGCGGCGGCGTGTCCGTTCTGCGCGTCGATGTTCCGGGATGCGCTGAAGGTGGTTTCGGAAAATCCGCCGAAGCTGCTGGATATTGCGCAGATTGCGGCTCGGGGGCTGGAAGAGTAGAGGTGGGGTGGGGCCGATTGCCAATCGGCCGGCAGGCTGCCAGCCTGCCCCACAAGATTTCGCGAGAATATTGCGGGAATTTGCCACTATACCGGTGTGAGCAGTTTTCATGTCCGGCGACTTCCGCACCTGTATGTGGCCCATGAGCCGATCTTCTTAACCTGGCGTTTGCATGGGAGTCTTCCGGCGAATCGTCCGTTCCCGCCGGGAATGACTGCGGGCGCCGCGTTTGTTGCCATGGATCGCTTGCTGGATTCCGAGGCAGTCGGTCCGCTTTATCTTCGGCGGCCGGAGATAGCGAGGCTTGTGGCGGAGGCGATTTGTTATCGGAATCGGGAGGGAGGGCAGTACCAATTGCACGCGTGGGTGGTCATGGCGAATCATGTTCATTTGCTGGTGACGCCTCGGGTGCCGGCCTCCGTGTTGATGCAGTCGCTCAAGAGATTCACGGCGAGGGAGGCGAACCGGTTGCTGAATCGAACTGGCCTCGCTTTCTGGCAGGATGAGAGCTACGATCACCTGGTTCGCGACGGGGTGGAGTTTCGGCGGATTGCGTCGTATATCGAAATGAATCCGGTTCGGGCAGGGTTGGTAACGAGACCGGAGGAATTTCCCTGGTCGAGTGCGAGGCCGATTGACAATCGGCCAGCAGGTTTACAACCTGCCCCACGGCAGCCTATTTCCTGAAGCGGTGGTCGAAGGCGTTCTGGCGGATGGTGGCGAGTTCGCTTTCCGTCAGGCCGAAGACTTTTTTTGCGATTTCGAATTCGGTGGCGAGGTTGGAGCCGAACATGCCGGGGTCATCTGTGTTCAGGGTGATGATCACGCCGGCGTCCACCAGACGCCTGATGGGATGGGCTTCGAGAGACGGCACGGCGCCGGTGCGCACATTGCTCGTGATGCAGACTTCGAGCGGAATGCGTTCTTCCCGCAGGCGGCGGCAGAGATCGGGGTCTTCGATGGCGCGAATGCCGTGGCCGATGCGCTCGGCGCCGATATCGAGCGCGTCGCGGACGGATTCGGGGCCGTCGGTTTCGCCGGCGTGCGCGGTCAGGCGGAGTCCGGCGTCCCTCGCGTATTGATAGGCTTTCTGGAATTCGTGCGCGGGGCCACGCTGCTCATCTCCGCCGATGCCGAAGGAGACGACGCCGTCCTCGACATATCGCGCGGTGAGCTTCGCGATTTCCATTACGTGTTCGGGGCCGAGCTGGCGGATGGCATCGAGGTTCCACCAGATTTCGACCGGCCACTGTCCGAACGCCTCCCGCTGCGCCTGGCGGATTTCGCGCCAGACGCTGTCGAAATCGTAACCAAGCCACTGGACGACACCCGCACCGATCGTCACTTCGGCGTATGAAATGCTCTGTTCATGGAGTGCCTGCATCATGCGGCGGGTGACGAGGGCGTAATCGGCAGGGCCGCGCAGGCGGCGCGCGACGTACTTGAAGCATTCGAGGAAACCGGCGAAATCGGTGAAAGCCCAGATGCCCGCAACCTCGTCGCGGTCGGCCAGGGGGTCCAGCATGCGGACGGTATCCTGGTCCACCGTCCCCTCCAGGTGCAGGTGCAGCTCGGCGAAGCCCATAATAGAAGGTCCCATGGATGAGCTGAAAAAGAAAGTGGCGACGGCAACCGGAAGCATCGAGGCGGTGGCGGGCGGCTATTGTTCGGACCCGTTTGGGGTGCTCGGTCCGCATAAGATGATGTCGCGTGACGCGTGGATTGTGCGCGCGTTCCTGCCGCAGGCGGAGACCGCGGAGGTGGTGCTCGAGGACGGGCAGCGCTTTCCGCTCGAGCGCCTGCACAAGGAAGGCGTATTCGCCGCGACGATTCCGGGCGAGCAGCGCCGGTATCGTCTGGCGCTGCGAGACTGGCACGGCGTCGAGAGCGAGATGGAGGATCCCTATCGCTTCGGCACCGTGATCACCGGCTTCGATCTGCATCTGCATTCGGAAGGCAAGCTATACGAGGCGTGGAACACGCTGGGCGCGCATCCGATGACGATTGACGGCGTGGCGGGCGTGCACTTCGCGGTGTGGGCGCCGAACGCAGAGGTGGTGACGGTCGCGGGCGATTTCAACTTCTGGGATACGCGGCGGCATCCGATGCGGCTGCGCGATGCCGGCGTGTGGGAGATTTTTCTGCCGGGCGCGAAGGTGGGGGATACGTACAAGTATCTGGTGCGGTCGCGGCATCAGGGGTATCAGCAGCTCAAGTCCGATCCGTTTGGATTCGGGACGGAGAAGCCGCCGAAGTCGGCTTCGGTGGTGTGCGATCTGGATGAGCATCCGTGGGGCGATGCCGAGTGGATGGAACGGCGCGCCTATCAGAATCTGCTGCATTCGGCGGTGTCGGTGTATGAGGTGCATCTGGAATCGTGGCGCCGCGATGAGAGCGGGCAGCCGCTGACGTATCGTGAGCTGGCGGCGCAGCTGGTTCCGTATGTGAAGGAGATGGGCTACACGCACGTGGAACTGATGCCGGTGCAGGAGCATCCGTTTTCGGGGTCGTGGGGCTATCAGGTGACCGGATATTTCGCGCCGACCGCGCGGTTCGGATCGCCGGCGGACTTCATGTACTTCGTGGATGAGTGCCATCAGGCGGGCATCGGCGTGATTATGGACTGGGTGCCGGCGCATTTTCCGAAAGACGCGCATGGGCTCGCCTATTTCGATGGCACGGCGCTCTACGAACATTCGGATCCGCGTCAGGGGGAGCATCGCGACTGGGGAACGCTGATTTTCAACTACGGCCGCAATGAGGTGCGTGAGTTTCTGGTTTCGAACGCGCTTTTCTGGCTGAAGCGTTATCACATCGACGGGCTGCGGGTGGATGCGGTGGCATCCATGCTGTATCTCGACTATTCCCGCAAAGACGGCGAATGGATGCCGAACGCGTTCGGCGGGCGCGAAAATCTGGAAGCGATCGATTTTCTGCGCCGGTTCAACGAAGTGGCGCACTCGGTGCCGGGCGCTTTTACGGTGGCGGAAGAATCGACCGCGTTTCCGGGCGTTTCGCGGCCTGTTTATGCGGGCGGGCTGGGCTTCACGATGAAGTGGAACATGGGGTGGATGCACGACATGCTGCACTACTTCAGCGAAGATCCGGTGCATCGGAAGTATCACCACAACAACATCACGTTCAGCATGCTGTACGCGTTCAGCGAAAATTTCCTGCTGCCGATTTCGCACGATGAGGTGGTTTACGGGAAGCGGTCGCTCATTGGGAAGATGCCGGGCGATCAGTGGCAGAAGTTCGCGAATGCGCGCGCTTTCCTGGGCTACATGTTTACGCATCCGGGGAAGAAGCTGCTGTTCATGGGATGCGATATCGGGACGTACGACGAATGGGATTCGAGTGCGAGCGTACCGTGGGATCTGCTGCGCTATCCGATTCATGACGGCCTGCGGACGTACGTGCGGGAACTGAACCGGATCTATCGCGAGCAGCCGGCGCTCTATGAGGTGGACGCGGAATACACGGGGTTCGAGTGGATTGATTTTTCGGACGTGGACCAGTCTTCGATTTCGTTTCTGCGGCGATCGAAGGATGGGAAGGAGTTTGTGGTGGTGGCGTGCAATTTCACGCCGGTGCCGCGCGAGAACTATGTGGTGGGCGTGCCGGAGCCGGGATTTTATCGCGAAATTCTCAATTCCGATGCGGCGATGTTCGGCGGCAGCAACCTGGGCAATGCCGGGGGCGTAATGGCCGCGGAGGCGCCGAAGCACGGGCGGCCGTTTTCGATAACGATCACGCTGCCGCCGCTGGCTGTGGTGGCGTTTTGTCCTGAGCGTTGAGTATGGCGGGTCGGTATGACGCCATCATCATCGGGGGCGGGCACAACGGACTGGTGACGGCGGCGTACCTGGCGCGCGCGGGACGCAGCGTGCTGGTGCTGGAGCGCCGCGAAATGCTCGGCGGCTGTGCGGTGACGGAAGAGATCTGGCCTGGCTATCGCGTTTCGACCGGCGCTTATCTCGTCAGCCTGCTGCAGGAGCGGGTGGTGCGCGAACTGGAACTTGAGCGGTTCGGGTATCGGGTGACGCCGAAAGATCCGTCGTTCTTTTCCGTTTATCCGGATGGGCGTCATCTGTTTTTCTGGGGCGATGAGCGGAAGACGCTTGCGGAAATTGCGAAGTTTTCCGCGCGCGATGCGGAGGCGTTTCCGAAATACGAAGCGCATCTGGAGCGGCTGGCGCGCGTGGTGGAATCACTGCTGCTGGTGACGCCGCCGGAGTTGCCGCCGCGGCGTCCGTCCGATTTCATCGAATATCTGAAGCTGCTCGGGAAGTTCCGCGGGCTGGGCGCGCGCGAGATCACCGGCCTTGTGAAAGTGTTCACGCAGAGCGCGGCGGATCTGCTCGATGAGTGGTTCGAATCGCCGGAGATCAAGGTGACGCTGGCGACGGATGGCGTGATCGGGGCGAATGGCGGGCCGCGGTCGGCGGGGACGGCGTACATCCTGATGCATCACTGCATGGGTGGCGTGGGCGGAAGGCGCGGGCTGTGGGGATTCGTGCAGGGCGGGATGGGCGCGGTGTCGGAGGCAATTGCGGCGTCAGCGCGCAGCCATGGGGCGGAGATTCGGACGAATGCGGCGGTGCGGCGTGTGCTGGTGCGCGGGGGCCGCGCGTGCGGTGTGGTGCTGGAGAACGGGGATGAGATTGAGGCGAAGATTGTGGCCTCGAATCTCGATCCGAAGGTGACGTTCCTGAAGCTGGTGGAGGCGGGGGAACTCGATCCGGAATTTCGCGGGGCGATCGAGCGATATCGCGTGGAGGGGACTTCGCTCAAGATGAATCTGGCGCTTGAGGGCTTGCCGGATTTCACGGCGCTGCCTGGCGCGCCGGGTCCGCAGCATGGGGCGACGATGCATATCTGTCCGTCGATCGATTATGTGGAGCGGGCGTGGGATGACGCGAAGTATGGCCGGCCGTCGCAGAATCCGCTGCTTGAGATGACTTGCCCGACGGTTTATGATGCGTCGCTGGCGCCCGCGGGGCGGCACATTATGGGGATTTTCCTGCAGTACGCGCCCTACACGCTGCGCGATGCGACGTGGGATGAGTTGCGGGAGCCGTATGGGGATCGCGTGCTGGAGGCGATTGCGGAGTACGCGCCGAATATGCGGGAGATTGTGCGGGAGCGGCAGGTGCTGAGTCCGCTGGATCTGGAGCGGCGGTTTGGGATTTCAGGCGGGAATATTTTTCACGGGGAGATGAGCCTGGATCAGATGTTCGTGATGCGGCCGGTGGCGGGATGGGCGCGGTACCGAACGCCTGTGCGTGGACTGTATTTATGCGGATCCGGAGCGCATCCGGGCGGGGGAGTGATGGGGGCGCCGGGGTTTAATGGGGCGCGGGAAATATTGAAAGACGCCTGACTATGCCAGGGCGATTAAGCAAGTCGGGCACCGCGCTCTTTCAGGAGTTCGCGGAGGACGTAGCGGTGGCAGCGATTTTCGTCTTCGCAGTAGCAGCCGACGGAAAAGTTCGAGTGATGTGAGAGCGCCGCGAGGAGGTCGAGTTCGCGGGAGCGGTCGGGATGGTTCATCTCGGCGCGGTATTTGCGGCGGAAGGCGTTGATGGCGCGGGCGTCTTTCGCGGAGAGGGCCTGTTTGACGAGCGCCGCGCTGGGCGCCAGGTTCGGATACCAGACGTCGTAATAGTTTTCTTTCGCGTAGTCGGATTTCTTCACGCCGCGCGGCGGGCGGCGCACGGTGCCGATGCGCAGTCCTTCTTTTGATTTTCGCGGCGTTCCGAGTTGGACGATGGAGACTGCCATTACTTTGAGTGCGCCGCAATCAGGGCGGGCAGAATCGTGCGGATCATGATTTTGTTGGGCGGGGCCCCATCCGAATTGTAATCGCCACCGGTGAACACTCCAATGAAATCGTACTGCGGCAGCAGATAAATTTTCTGGCCGCCGTTGCCCTGGGCGGCGATCATGTCCACGCGTTGGTTACCGGATGGCGTCGGCACGTTCAGCCAGGGTCGCCACCAGAAGTAACCGTAGCCGGTGTCATCGACTCGGCTGTGTTCGGCAAGCGAGGTTTTTACCCACGCGGAGGAAATCACCTGCTTGCCCTGCCAGCGGCCGCCATTGGCGAAAAGCATACCGAGCTTCAGCATGTCGCGCGGACGGAGGTGGATCTGGGAGAACTCTTTGTCGGCGTTGGTGAGGTCGTAATTCCAGGACCAGTCGGTGCGCTTCATGCCGAGCGGGCCGAAGAGATTGGCCTGGGCGAATTCGGGCAGCTTCATATGGACGGCGTTTTCGACAACGCGTCCAACGACTGAGACGCCGCCGGAGCAATAAAAACCCTTCGTGCCGGGGTTGTTGATCATGGTCAGGTCCATGGTGGCCTTCACCCAGTCGGGGGCTTCGTCGATCACGGTTTCGCGGCCGGGCGAGTTGGAGCTGTGATCGTCGCAATCGAGCCCTGAACTCATGGAAAGAAGATCGCCCAGCGTGATTTTCGCTTTGCGGGGATCGGGATTTGCGTAGGAGGTGTATGCCAGGTGCGGGAGGACCGGCTCGTTGACGCCGGGGAACTCCCCGCGATCGATTGCGATTCCGGCGAGAGCGCTTACGACCGATTTCGTGGCGGAACGCATTTGATGGGTCCTGGCAGCGTTGTAGCCGTAGAAATATTCCTCCATCACGAGACGGCCGTGCTGGAACAGCAGGACGCTGTGGACGTCATTGTAGGTGCCGTCGAGAATGCCGCGGACGATCGTGTCGGCGGTCGTTACACCGAGATCTGTCTGTGCGATGTTGCCCACGGGGATGCCGTCGTGCTCCTCGGTGGGTGGATGGTAGCGATAGGCGTCTGGTGAATCCTGGCCGGCGGGACGAGGCCGCATCAGCGCCATGGACTCAGCCGTCACCTTCTCGGAAATTCGCGGGTGGAATACGCCGGCTTCGACGAAACCTGTTACGCGGCCTTTGGCGTCGCGGCGGAAGGGGATTTCCTGGCCGCCGCCGTTTTTAAAAACATCGGTCCGGAGGTTGGGCAGTTTGTATTTGGCGTCGTCGAGGATCGCGTAGAGGTCGCTGCCTGCCACGATCTCTACTGTTTGCCCGTGGCCATAGTCGTACGTGCCGACGTAATCGGAAAGCGGCGGCGATTGTGCGAGGAGGAGGAGTGGGACTGCGCAAAGTATGACCGCCAGCACTTGTGGTCTCATACCGGTTAATGTATCTTTGCGATCACAATGATCAAGAGAATTGCCATCACCGCTGTCACTGCCAGCAGAATGTACAGTCGAACGTCTTTTCTGGCTCCTGCCGTCCTTTGAGCTTGCTCCAGCTGGGAGGTCAGGATGTTTTGCAAGGCTGGCAGAGTCTCCGGTGGAACTACCCGCTTTGGTATGACCTGAAAGGCATTGCTTTGGGGGTACAGGATGAAGAGGTGCGGCGTTTCCTCGAAACGAACAAAGCTCGACCAGAAGATCTCGCCGACGCCCTTTGCGCTGGCGAATCGGATACCCGTTTCGGAGAACGATGCTGTCACCTCCGGGTGGCCGGCGAAGTCGCGCTTAAATGAACTCCAGGCCGCAACACGCGTTCGAAACAGCAAGATCAAGCCAACGCTGGCTGTGGTGATCGAGCTTGCCACTGGAGTACGCCCGGAAAAGGCGGCGAATAAACCGACCGCGACAAGCGGCAAACCAAACCACGATAAAATCCGCCCGAACGCTCCCCCGTGCCGATTTTGTGCCTCCAGGATATCTTGCAGCGAAACGGAGTACTTGATCTCCATCAGCTTTCGATGCCCATCTGCGTCAGCCGGTAACGCAGTGAGTTGCGGGTCAGGCCGAGGATGCGGGCGGCCTGGCTCTTGTTGTTATTGGCCTGCCTGAGCGCGGTGCGGATGAGTTCCTGCTCGTACTGATCGAGGCTCATGCCTTCGGGCAGCGCCATCTCGCCCGACTGCATGCTGCGCGGGCGCAGGTTCATGTCGAGCCGGATATCGTCGGCGTCGAGTTTCTCGCCGGTGGTCATGACGATGCTGCGTTCGATCACGTTTTCGAGCTCGCGGACATTGCCGGGCCAGGAGTATTGCATCAGCTTGTCGATGGCCGAGTCCGTGATGCCGCGGACGTGGCCACCGTTTTCGCGCGCGAGCTTTTCGACGAAATGGCGCGCCAGATAGGGGATGTCCTCTTTGCGATCGCGCAGCGGCGGCACTTCGATCGGCACGACGTTCAGGCGGTAATAGAGATCTTCGCGGAACGTGCCGTCTTCAAGCGCCGCGCGCAGGTCTTTGTTGGTGGCGGCGATCACGCGCACGTCGATGTTCAGCGTTTTGTTGCTGCCGAGCCGCTCGACTTCGCGCTCCTGCAGGACGCGCAGCAGCTTCACCTGAATATTTCCCGGAACATCGCCGATTTCGTCGAGCATCACAGTGCCGGAATCGGCCTGCTCGAACTTGCCCGGCTTCGACATGTTCGCGCCCGTGAACGCGCCTTTTTCGTACCCGAAGAGCTCGCTTTCCATCAGGTTTTCCGGCAGCGCGGTGCAGTTGATCTTGACGAAAGGACGATCCTTCCGCGGCGAATGGAAATGAATCGCGCGCGCGATGAGATCTTTGCCGACGCCGCTTTCGCCCGCGAGCAGCACCGTGGCGCGCGACGGCGCCACGCGCATCACGGACGCGAAAATATTCTGCATCACGGGGCTGCGGCCGATGATGTTATCCCAGTTGTATTTCCGGCCGAGCTCTTCCTTCAGCCGCGAATTTTCATCGCGCAGACTGCGGACTTCGAGCGCTTTGTTGACCACCGTTGTGAGGTGGTCGAGCGAAAACGGCTTGGGAAGGAAATCGGCGGCGCCGGCTTTCATCGCTTCCACGGCGTTTTCAATCGTGCCGAACGCGGTCATCATGATGACCGGGATCGTCGAATTCTGCCGTTTGATAATCTGCAGCATTTCCATGCCGCTCATGCCGGGCAATTTGTAATCGGTGAGGATGAGATCGGCACGGTCGATCAGCGGCAGCGCTTCCTCAGCGCGCGCGGCCTTATCGACATCGAAGCCGGCATCCTCCAACTGCAGCTCGACGATGCGGCGCAGTTTGTCTTCATCTTCCACCACCAGAATTCGCTTTTTCATTGGATGTCCGTCACGCTCTCGAGCGGAAGACAAACGCGGAAAGTGCTGCCTTTGCCAGGCTCGCTATCGACCGTCATTTTACCGCCGTGGCCATTGACGATCTTCGAAACGATGGCCAGTCCGAGGCCGACGCCGGATTGTTTGGTGGTAAAAAACGGATTGAAGATGGTCTCGATTTTGTCGGGCGGGATGCCGGAGCCGCGGTCCATCACGTCGATCTCGATGCGCTTCGGCGTGCGGCGCGTCGAGACGGTGACGGGCGCGCCGGGTTCGGAGGCCTGCGCGGCGTTCGAGAGCAGATTGATGAAGACCTGCTCCATGAGAGCTGGGTCAATAGCGAGCTTCGGAACGTCGGGCGAGTAGTCCCGGATGATTTCGACGTTCGCGTGAATCGCGGCGCGATCGATAATCTCCGCGATGTCGATCGTCTCGCGCTGTGGTTCGAGCGGCCGCGCGAAAGAGAGGAAGCGCGTGACGAGCAGGTTGGTGCGATCGACTTCCGAACTGATGATTTCGCCGAGCTCGCGCGACGTCGGGTCGCTGGCGGCGCGGCGGGCGAGCAGATCGGCGGAGCCCTTGATGCTGGCGAGCGGATTGCGCAGTTCGTGAGCGAGGCCGGCGGTGAGTTGTCCGAGAGCGGCGAGCCGTTCATGCCGGCGAACGGCGGCTTCGGCTTCCTGAAGGCTCTGGTTGGCGGCGGCGAGCTGCTCGGCGGTGGCTTTGTAGCGCGCGGTTTCGGTGCGAATCGCCTTGCCCAGAGTGTTCACGAGAACCGCAGGGATTGCCAGCAGCAGCCCGCGGATGACGAGAACGTGCCAGCCTTCGGGATCCATTTCGAGATGAGACCAGTCGACAAAAAGCAGCGGTGACAACAGCGCGACAACCGCCGCTGCCGAAGCGACAACCGTGGCGATCACGCCGAGATAGGTTGCGGTCGAGACGAGCGGCAGAAGCAGGATGGGGAAGTAGGGACTGGCGACGCCGCCGGATTCATGCATCAGTTCGAAGGCGAGCACTAGTTGCAGGAAAACTGAAATGATGCGGCCGGTCGGATGGCTGAGGATTGGAACGCGGGCTTCGAAAAGCTGCAGGATGCCGAGCCCTGCCAGGGGGAGACGCTGGGCGGAATCGTGCGCCAGGTAGATCATCGCCCCGAAAAAAATGGCGAGCAGCATGTCGGAATTTCGAACCGGGATTTTCGGGCGCAATACCGTGGACGAATCCATGTGTCTCTAGCTATTTTCGTTCAGGCGGCGTACGGTTTGCGAGCGTACGGCGTCAAGCAGCGATGATATTGACCCGCCTGTCGACGGATCGCGCAGCGCTGGATTGAGCTCCGCGAGCGGCTCCAGTACGAAGCGGCGCTCGCGATAGCGCGGGTGCGGGATTTCGAGCACGGCGGTGCGCATGATCGTGTTTCCGTAAAAAACGATGTCGATATCGACGGTGCGCGGGCCGTTGACGACGGTTCGAACGCGGCCGAGTTCGTTCTCGATACGGTGGATGCGATGCAGAAGACGCAGCGGGAGCAGCGAAGTTTCGAATTCCGCGACCTGATTCAGAAACCAGGGCTGATCGGTGAGTCCCATGGGGGCGGTTTCGTAGAGGCTGCTGGAGCGGATGAGGCGCAGAGCGGGCGTGTCCAGCTTTTCGAGGGCCTGCCGCAGCCTGGCTTTGCGATCTCCGAGATTGGAACCGAGCGCGAGATAAACGGTCCTCAGAAGAGCTCCGGCTGGCGCTCAATCCCGCCGAAGCGCCGCGGCACTTTGAAGTAATCGTACGCGCGCTCGGTCGCAAGGCGACCGCGCGGGGAGCGATGCAGAAAGCCGAGCTGGATCAGATAGGGCTCGTAGACTTCCTCGATCGTTTCGGGTTCTTCGCCGACCGATGCCGCGATGGTGTTCACGCCGACCGGGCCGCCGCCGAATTTTTCCAGCACCGCGCGCATGATTTTCTGGTCGATTTCGTCGAGTCCGAAGCGGTCGACTTCCAGCATGTCGAGGGCGGCCGTCGCGACGTCCTGCGTGACGTGGCCCTGGGCGCGCACCTGCGCGTAATCCCGAACGCGCCGCAGCAGGCGGTTTGCGATGCGGGGTGTGCCGCGCGCACGGCGCGCGATCTCCTCCGCGCCTGCGGTATCGATCGGCGTTTCGAGCAGCCGAGCCGAGCGGCGCACGATGCCGGTGAGATCGGCAACATCGTAATGATTGAGCCGCAGCACCAGGCCGAAGCGGCTGCGGAGCGGCGCGCTGACCAGCCCCTGCCGCGTCGTGGCGCCGATCGCCGTGAACTTCTGGAGCGGCATCGAATGCGTGCGAGCGCCGGGTCCGGTGCCGATCAGGATATCGAGATGGAAATCCTCGAGCGCGGAGTAGAGCATCTCCTCCACATCCGGCAGCAGGCGATGGATTTCGTCGATGAAGAATACCTGCCGCGCCTGCACGGTGCTGAGCAGGCCGGAAAGATCGAGCTTCTTCTGCAGCACGGGGCCGGAGGTCTGGGTGAACGGAACTTCCAGTTCCTGCGCGATGATGGACGCGAGCGTGGTCTTGCCGAGCCCGGGTGGACCGTAGAGCAGAACGTGGTCCATCGCTTCGCCGCGTTTGCGGGCGGCTTCAATCGCGATCTGCAGGTTTTCCTTGAGGCGCGTCTGGCCGGTGAAATCGGCGAGGCGGCGCGGGCGCAGTCCGGCTTCGAACTGCAGCTCGTCGTCGAAGGAAGAGGCGGAAACCAGACGCTCGTTCATCAGCGTACGAACTCCAGCGATTTACGGAACAGAGGCTCGAAGCCTTCGTGGATGCTACTGCCACGAGCTTTGCGAACGGCGGCTTCGGCGGCGGGGCGCGCGCAGCCGAGGTTGAGCAGAGCGGAAAGAACGTCGTCTTCGATGGCCGAAAGCGCGGGAGCGGCTTCGGCGCCGGCCGCGGCGGGCAATTTATCGCGCAGTTCGAGCACCATGCGCTCGGCGGTCTTGCGACCTACGCCGGGAATACGGACCAGCCGGTCCACTTCGCCGCGGCGAATGCCATCGATCAGCTCTTCGATCGCCATCCCGCTGAGCACTTTGATCGCAAGCCCCGGCCCGATGTTACTCACGCCGATCAGTTTTTCGAACAGCGCCTTTTCGTCGCGCGAGATGAATCCGTAGAGCGCCAGAATATCCTCGCGCACGTGCGTATGGACGTGCAGTACGGTCTGGGCGGAGACGTCCGGCAGCTTCGAAAACGTGGAAATCGGAATCGTGACTTCGTAGCCGACGCCGCCGGCATCCAGAATGACCTGATTCGGGTGCTTCTCGATCAGCGTCCCTCTGAGCAGCGCAATCATTTTGAAATTTGGGGGATAGCGTAAATATTGTACATGGCGCGACGGCGATTCTTCGTGGAGCAGGTTCGCAGCGGCAGTGCGGAAATTTCGGGCGAAAACGCCCAGCATCTCACGCGCGTGCTGCGCGTGGAGGTGGGGCAGACATTCGAGATTACAGACAATCACCGGGTCTGGCTGGCGACGGTGGAGAGCGCCCGCAAGGACATGGTGCGCTTCCGCGTGACGGAAGAAATCAATCCCGGGCCGCCGCTGCCGGAGGTCACGCTGTATCTCGCGCTCATCAAGTTCGAGCGTTTCGAATGGGCGGTGGAGAAAGCGGTGGAACTCGGCGTGACGCGCATCGTGCCGGTGAACGCGGCGCGAAGCGAGCGCGGGCTGTTCGAAGGGGCGCAGAAGCGCGTGGAGCGCTGGCGGCGCATCGCGCATGAGGCGAGCGAACAATCGCG
>CAZPZE010000142.1:0-6157 GCA_964590625.1 uncultured Solibacteraceae bacterium | reverse complement strand
CGCTGCGAAATCGCCGCCAGCATCACCCGCGCCTGCTCCTTCTGCCCGGAAGCAGCCAGCGCCATCGCTTCAATCGAATCGATGAACTTACTGCTGACGTCCGCAGCCCGCGCCCGCGTGTAGCAGGCCTGCGCTTCATCCACCTGCCCGCGCTGAATATAAACGAACGCCATCATCGCATGCGCCAGATAATACTGCGGATTCATCTCCACGACTTTGCGGAACTGCGCGATCGCATGATCGTAACTTCGCTCCACGTAATACAGGAACCCGAGATGCACCCGGAACAGAATCGAAAGCGGATCGAGCGCCAGCGCGTTCTGCACTTCCGTGATCGCCTCCGCAATCCGCCCCACCGGCCGCAGATAGAAAAACGCGTAGACATCGCGCGTGCCGGGCGACGCATTATTGAGCTCGATCGAGCGCATCATCTCGCGCTCCGCGCCCGCCCAGTCCCAGTCATACAGGGCGAGAATCACGCCGAGCGTTCCATGCGCTTCGGCGAGGCTATCGTCGAGCTCGATCGCGCGCCGCACCGCGGCCTTCGCTTTCGGCATCGCTTCCTTCGGGGCGACGAACCCAAGGAATCCTTCCGAATACCACACGTACGCCAATCCATCGTGCGCGGGCGCATATTTCGGATCGAGCCGGATCGCCTCCTCGAACAGCCGCTTGCTTGCGTCCAGCCCTTCGCGCGTCATCTTATAGAGCTCGTAGCGGCCGCGCAGGTACAGATCGTAAGCTTCGAGATTGTCCGTGTAGCGTTTGACGATGGGAGCCGCCGCGGCGGCCGCGTTGTCGGTCGATTCCGCGGCAAGCCGGACCTTGAGGTTCTCCACAATCGCGTGCGAGATCTCGTCCTGAATCTCGAACACATCCGTCATCTCGCGGTCAAACCGCTCGGACCAGATGTTGTTGCCTTCATTGACGCCGATCAGTTGCACGCTGATCCGCACCCGGTTGCCTGCCTTGCGCACGCTGCCTTCGAGCACGCTCGCCACATTCAGCGTCTGGCCGATACGCCGCACATCCTCCTGCGCGTTTTTGAACGCGAACGCCGAGGTGCGCGCCGTCACCCGCAGATTGGGCAGCCGGGTGAGCGCGTTGATGATTTCTTCCGCGAGGCCGTCGCTGAAATATTCGTTCTCTTTGTCCGAGCTGAGATTGAGGAACGGCAGGACCGCGATTGTCGGGATCGCGCGCGCCGCCGGCTTCTTCCAGATGCCGGACTGCATCTGCATGATTCCCGAGCGGCTGGCGAAGTAGAGCTGTTCGATCGCCGCCTTCACGTCGCCCATCGACTGGTAGCGCTGGTCGGGATCCTTGCGCATGCAGCGCAAAATCACATCCCGCACATCGTCGGAAACCTCGAGATCCTTCGGAAACGCGCGCGGCTCGTCGCGCAGAATGGCCGTCAGCGTTTCGAGACCGGTCTTGCCGTGAAACGCCTTCTGCTGCGTGAGCATTTCGTAGAAGACCGCGCCGAAGGAAAAGATATCGGACCGGTGATCCACCAAACCGCCCTGCGCCTGCTCGGGCGACATATAGGACAGCGTTCCGATGATCGCGCCTTCCGTCGTCTTCGGCGAAACCGCCAGGCCGCCGGAAATCGAGACCGTCGTGTCGCTTTCCCCGAGGTTCACCGGCGTCTCGCTGCCCGCCAGCTTGGCCAAACCGAAATCGAGAACCTTCGCCAGCCCCTCCGGCGTCACCATCACATTGGCCGGCTTCAGGTCGCGGTGGACAATCCCGATGCCGTGCGCCGCGTTCAGCGCGTCCGCGATCTGCATCGCGTATTTGAGCGCGTCCACCACGGGAATCCGCATGGTTTCGAGCAGGTCGGCCATCGTCTGGCCGCGCACGAATTCCATCACGATGCAGTCGCCGGTGTTCACCGTGACGATGTCGTGGATCGTGATGATGTTCGGATGATTCAGCGCCGATGCCGCACGCGCTTCCTGCAGGAACCGGGCGCGCCGGTCGGAATTGTCGCTGGTCGGCAGCAGCACCTTGACCGCGACAAACCGGCCCAGCTGAATGTCCTTGGCCTTGTAGACCATCCCCATTCCGCCTTCCCCGAGTTTTTCGAGGACGTCATAGTGCGAAATGGTCGTCCCTACCATACTGGCCGCCGAATTCCCCAGTTTGGCACACTGCCGGTGCTTAATGCCTGTCAGCCATTAGTACGCTATCGGCAGGATTCCGGTGTTGCCATTCGTGTCGCCCTGAGAAACTCCGACAACCACATTACCGCCCGGCTGATCGGCGGGGATCTGGAGGTTTACCTGGTAGAGCCCGACGAATCCGGGCGCCAGACCGGCGAACGTGATCGGCACCGGATTGCTGTTCAGCGTGATGCTGGGCTGCACCGTCACCCGCGACAGCAGGGTTCCGGACGAGCTGTCGCCCGAGGCCACCGGATTGTCGGTCGCTCCCAGCCCCAGCGCGAACAGCACCACGTATTCGCCGCGCCTGGCGGGCGAAGTCGGCGAAATCAGCGTGCCGTCCGACGCATGCACCGCGACGAGCGAGCCGTCCGGGAACGTGTCGAGCCCGGGATTGGCTTTGGTGAGCTGGATCGGCTGCGGCGGCGTGAGCGCGCCGTTTGCATTAACAATCACCTGGTATTGCTGGGAATCGCTCAGCTCGAACGGTACCTGGACGTTGATCTGGCCGGGACTGACGTAGAACAGCGGCGATGGAACGCCGCCGATCAGCACCACCGTGCCGTTCAGTTTCGTCGGCAGCGGGATGGTAGATGGCTGCGCCACCTGCGAGCCGAGGTGAGAGCCGTAGACCGCTACAATCGTTCCCGGCGAGAGCGATCCACCGACCAGCGGATCATACGGATGGACGACGCCGTTCGGGTCGATGGTCGGCGCCGCATTCGGCACTACCGCACCCGAAAGCTGCGCCGTCGCGGGCGTGAGTCCGGACTTCGTGCCGCGAGCGTTGATCGTGACTTTCGAAGCGGAAGCGCGCGGCGTCCAGGTCGCGGAGTAAACGCCGTTTGTGGCGTCGCTGAGGGTGAACGCCAGCGGCGCGTCGCCATTCGAGAACGTGGCGACCACCTGGCCGCTGTTGATGGCGTTGCCGCAGTCATCGGAAAGCTGGACGGAAAGCGGCGTCGGCCACGATGCCGGCGCGGAGAAGCTGTTGACCAGACCAACCTGCGTTGCCACCACTTTGGCGGCGGAGCACGAAGCGCGCGGCGCGAGGCCACCCGCAGATGCGCTCAGCGGGACGGGCGTGCCCGCGGGCATGATGAGCGTCACGTTGACCGTACTGATGCCGCTGCTTCCAGCGGCGTAGCTGACGCTGCCTCTGTAGACAACGCCTGCCGAGAGCCCCGTAGTCTTGACCGTAACGATCGAAATCCCCGGCGTGCTGCTGGACGCCGTTCCCGTCGGCGTGACGCTGAGCCAGCTACCGCCATCATCGGTCGAGGCGGATGCCTGGTAAGCGGTCGGCGTCGAGGATGTCGAATATACCAGTACCTGCGAGAATGTACTGCTGCTGAACGTGAGACCGCCCGGGTTCACGGTGAGCCGCGGCGGATCGGTCGATGGCGCGACGTTCAGGACGATCTGATAATCCTGCGGAGAATTCACCGCGTCGGGAGAGATCACTTCGATCGTCGCGTAGTATGGACCAGGGGCGAGACTCGCGGCGCTGCTGTTGATCGAATAGCTGACCGCGCCCGGCGACCCGCTCGACGACGTGCCGCTGGCCGCGCTGAGCGTCAGCCACGACGCGCCATCTTTCGAAGTGGCGGACCAGGTGATGGTCCCACCTGCGGCGGTGACCTGGAACGATCCATTCGTGTTTCCGGGCTTCCCGCCCGCGGTCATCTGGAACTGCGCGCCGGAAGGAGCCAGCGTCATTGTGGCGGTCTGGGTGACGAGGAACGTGACCGGGATCGTGGCGCTGCCGGCCGACGAATTGATGCTGAGGGTTGTGCGGTAGAAGCCCGACGTGAGCCCTGCCGGCGAAACGCTGATCGTCACCTGTGTGGAAGCGCCGCCTGTGAGCGACGAGGAGAACGAACCCACCGAGCACCACGGCGCGCTGCAGGTTACCGACGAAATTGTCAGCGTGCCGCCCCCGATGTTCTGGATCTGCACCGGCTGCGACACGGTGGATGCGGAGTTGAAAGACAGAAGCGCGTCGCCCACGCCGAGCTGTGGCGGCGGCGACGTGATGCTGAGCGAGACGCCGATGGTCTGGCTCTTCCCCTGGCAGGTGGAAGAGGTGCAGGTGACGGTCACGATCGCCGAGTTGGTTCCGGCCGGGAGCGAAAGCGCCGCGCTGTTGAGCGCGATGCTGACCGATCCGGGTGTCGTGCCGCCGCCGGTGACCGTCAGCCAGTTCGCGCCGGGGCTCGCTGCGGCGCTGAAGCCGATCGAATCCGAAACCACAGTGGACTGCACGCCCACCGATTGCCCGCCGGGCAGAACGGTCGCGCCCTGCGCCAGCGAGAAGCCAACGCTGCCCGAGAGCAGCAGCAGATCGGAGGCCGGCGGACGGATCGTGATCGACGACTGCGCATTCGCTTTGTTGCCGGCCGAGTCGGTCACGTTGAGTGTGAACGGGAACGTACCCTGGGCGGTTGGCGTTCCGGCGATGACGTTGCCGTTGAGATTGAGACCCGTCGGCAATGCGCCCGAGAGCGAGTACGTGTAAGGCGCGACGCCGCCGGTGATATCGATAATCTGCGGTCCGTAATAGAAGTTGACCACGCCCGAAGGCAGCGCAGCCGCGGAGATCGTAACCGGCGCGGGCGCGATCGTGATCGATACCGCGCCGGATGCAACGGTGCCGTTCGCGTCCTTCACCTGCACGCCGATTGTGGTCGCGCCGGGCGCAGTCGGGATACCGGAGACCGAGCCATCGGACGAGAGCGACAATCCCGCCGGCAGAACGCCGGTGATCACCGACCACGTGTACGGCGACGTTCCGCCGGACGCCTTGAGCGAACCGGAGTACGGCTGCCCGACGGCGCCATCGGGCAGCGAGAGCGACTTCGCCGAGACCGGCGCCTGTCCCATGGTGAGCGAAAACGTGCGGGTGGAGGAAAGACCGGCGCTGTCCGACGCCACGATCGTGAAGGTTACGGTTCCCGAGTCGTTGAGCGTGCCGGTGAGCGCGCCGTTGCCGCTCAGCGAAAGTCCGGCGGGGAGGCCGCTGGCGGAGAAGACGAACGGCGGCGTACCGCCCGATGCCGCAATCGACGTGGTGTAGAAAACCGTGGCGGCGCCATTGTCCAGCGAGCCGGAGGTGATGCCGAAGATGTTGATGGTGAGGTTGGCGGTCGCGGTCGCCGGCGTTGCCGCGGAGTCGGTCACGGTCACGGTCGCGGTGTACGTGCCGGCCACGGAACTCGAGCCGCTGAGATCGCCGCTGTCGCTGAGATTGATTCCGGCGGGCAGGCCGGAAGCTGAGAACCTGTACGGCGGCGTTCCACCGGATGCGGTGAACGAACCCGTTACCGTTCCACCAACGCCCGCGCCCGCCGTCAGGTTCGACGGACTGGCCTTGAGAGTCGTGGTTGCCGCTGCGATTGTGAGCGATATCTTCGCGGTCAGCGTTTGACCCGTGTTGGAATCGGTAACGGTGGCGGCCACAACGGAATTTCCGGCAGCCGTCGGCGTCCCGCTCAGCGAACCCGAGGCCGAGAGCCCGAGACCGTCGGGCAATCCGGCGCCGCTCCAGGTGAACGTGCCCGAACCGCCTTTCGCGGCGATCGTTTCCGGCCCGTATGGCTTGCCGACAACGCCATCCGGCAGCGAAGTCGTGGTGATCGAAAGCGCGCCGAAGACCGTGATCGAGACGGACCCAGTGACCGGCGGAGAAACTCCATCCGATGCCTGCACGCTGAACGTGAACGCGCCCGCCGCGCTCGGATTTCCGGACAGCACTCCGTTCGCGCCAAGTCCGATGCCAGGCGGCAGAGAACCGGAGGCAAGAGTCCAGGTATACGGTCCGCCGTTCCCGCCTTTGGCGGCGAGGCTCGCGTTGTACGCAGCGCCGGTGGCGCCATTCGGGAGCGTGGAGGACGTAATCGTGATGGGCGAGGTGATCGAGATCGAATAACCCTGGCTCGCGGTGCTGACGCCATCGGAAACCTGCGCCGTGAAGGAGAAAGTGCCGGCGGCTG
>CAZPZE010000141.1:0-13369 GCA_964590625.1 uncultured Solibacteraceae bacterium | reverse complement strand
TTTTGCCGCGGCCGTGATGATGCTGGCGCTTCTGCAGGCGCCGGTGCAGATTCCGGCGACGTTCACCGGAACGTTCCGCGGCATTGAAAAAGGCGGGCATCTGGTGCTGGAAGTGGAGGGCGGCCAGCAGCTTCGGATGTTTGTGGTGAGTTCGACGAAGTTCGTCAAGGACGGCAAGAAGGTGAAGGCGTCCGAATTTCAGGACGGCGATCCGGTCTCGGTGGATGCCGAGCGCGACGTGCGGATGAATCTGGTGGCGCTGAAGGTGGAGGAGACTAAGCCTGCGCCGCAGGGGGCGAAGGAGAAGCCTTCGCAATGAAGCGCGTTCTGCTGGCGGTGGCGCTCGTCTCGGGGCTCGCGTTCGCGATGCAGGAGCCACAGCCGCAGGATCAGGAGCCGGTTTACGTTTTCGGAACGTCAGTGGTGGTACCGGCCGGGCTGCAGGGAACGATTTACTACATCTCGCATTCCGCGCCGACTATCGAGGATCTGGAGAAAAGGAAGCCCCGCGGGACGATTTACACGTCTTCGCTGAATATTCCGCCGCAGGATTACAAGGTTGGTTTTCCGGGGATCTCGAAGCGGCTCGAATGGTTCGCGATCGATTATCGTGGCAAGTTCTGGATCGAGAAAGCCGGCGATTACAAGTTTGAGCTGACAGCGGACGATGGCGCGATGCTCTACATCGATGGGCAGCTTGTGGTGGATAACAGCGGGCTGCATCCGCCGGTGACGCTGCACGGGACAGCGGGGCTGCGCGAGGGGATCCACACGATTCGCGTGGCGTATTTCCAGGGGATCAAGTATCAGGTGGCGCTGGTGCTGAAGATTGCGCGTCCGGGCGAAGACTACCGGATTTTCAGTACGAATGAATTCAAGCCGCCGGCGACATGGACCGGTCCTGGCGATACGGCGAAGTAGCGTAGCGTTTCGCCGCCTGCGATATACTGCCAGCGCGGAATGAGACTCTTCAGACTTTCCCTCCTGCTCGCACTCGCGATTCTTTCCACCAGCGCTCAGATTGAGCAGCGGAACGGCGCATCGTGGCCTACCGCCGACCGAATGCGCGTGCGGCGCGAAGTCAGCGCGGCATCCGGTATGCCGGTGGCGCTGGATCTCACGCTGCCGGATGGACTGAATCCGGATTCGATACGCGTGATTGCGGACGGTGGAACGCAGATCATTCCGTCTAAGACCGAGTGGAGAAGGCCCTCGGCGCGCATCAGCTTCTTTGCGACCGGCGCCGCGGCCTACTGGATTTATTTCGATGAGGGCAATCATGGCGAGACGCAGCGTCTTGCGGCGCCGGCGATGATCGGAACGGGCGACCGCATTATGTATGGACGCGTGGGCGTTCGCAACCGCGTTGCCGTTGGCCTGCAGCCTCGTCCGGCGGTGCTGGACGCGGATGGGGATGGCGATCTCGATCTGGTGATTGACTGCCCTGACCGTCCTTACAACGGCATTTATCTCTTCACGAACATCGGTACGAATGCGGATCCGCTTTTCGATCGCGCGGAATGGCTTGGCCCGAGCGCGAAGGAGCTGACTGCTGCCGATTTCAACGGCGATGGCAACATCGATCTTGTCACGAACACCGGCTACTATTCCGATTTCCGGCATAATCGCCTGTCGCATTTCGTGAAGGTGCCGGTGAAGCGCAGCTACTTCATTGGCCGCGACGATATGTGGCAGCCGTTTGACTGGGATGGCGACGGGCGGATCGATCTGCTGACGGGCATGAGCGACTGGCGCGATTACGGCTGGGACGATGCTTTCGATTCCACTGGCAAATGGATGCGTGGGCCGCTGCACGGGTACGTGTATCTGCATCGCAATATCGGAACGAATGAGAATCCGGTGTATGAGGCTCCGGTGATGCTGCAGGCCGGCGGGAAGCCGATCGATCTCTACGGGAGTCCCGCGCCGACGCCGGTGGATTGGCTTGGGCGCGGCGCGTTCGATCTGCTGGGCGGCAGCTTCGTCGATACGATTACGCTGTTTCGCAACACGGGGACGCGCACCAGCCCGACGCTGGCGACGGGCGAGTTGATCCAGCAAGGCGGGAAGCCGCTCCACATGGATCTCTGCATGATCCAGCCGCGTGTGGCGTCATTTCATTCCGATGGGCGTCCGTCGCTTGTGGTTGCGCAGGAAGACGGCACGGTCTCGCTGCTCGACAATACGGCGCCTCGGGGCAAAGAGCCTGTCTTCACTGCGCCGCGGTATCTGGAGCAGGTGGATCCTTACGTGAAGAGCGGCGTTCTCTCGCGGCCGGTGGCGGTGGACTGGAATGGCGACGGCAAGATGGATCTGCTCTCGGGGAATTCGGCGGGATACATTCAGTTCTTCGAGAACACGGGCACCACGGCGAATCCGGTATTCACCGATCGCGGCTATCTCACGGCGGGAGGGAAAGTGATCCGGCGCATCGCGGGGCCGAATGGATCTGTGCAGGGGCCGGCGGAACAGAAGTGGGGCTACAGCAATCCGTCTGTCGCCGACTGGGATGGGGATGGGCTGCCGGACATCCTTGTGAACGATATCTGGGGATCGGTGGTTTGGTATCGCAACATCGGCACGAAGACCGCGCCGGCGCTGGCGGCGGCCGCGCCGATCGAAGTGGAATGGCCTGGCGCTCCGCCGAAGCCCGACTGGGTATGGTGGGAGCCGAAGGGGAAGGAACTGGTGACGCAGTGGCGCACGACGCCGAAAGTCGTCGACTGGAATCGGGATGGCTTGCCTGATCTGGTGATGCTGAACTATCAGGGCTATCTTTGCCTCTATCCGCGCGCCCGGCGGAACGGCAGGCTGGTGCTGCTGCCGCCCGAGCGTATTTTCGTTACGCAGACGGGCCGGTTTCTGAATCTTTCAGCAGGCCGCGCGGGCGCGAGTGGGCGGCGGAAGATCGAGGTGGCGGATCTGGATGGGGATGGCGATCTGGATCTGGTTGTGGATTCCGACGGCGGGCCGGTGTGGTACGAAAATATCGGGACGCAGGAGAAGCCGGTGATGGAATCGCGCGGCGCTCTGGTGAAGGCGAATATCGCGGGCCACAGCCCCGCGCCGGACGTGGTGGACTGGAATGGGGACGGGAAGCTGGATGTGATTGTTGGAGCGGAGGACGGGTTCTTTTACTACTTTGATGGGCGGTACATTGAGAGCCTGAAACACAGCCCGGAGAAGGCCAGCGCGATTCACAATCGGGCGCTGGATGCCATCCCGGGATCCCGCCGCATTGGATCATAAATTGCGCTGGACTCTGTTGGTGGACTCCACGCGATGGCTGGTGTTTTGGGCCGCTACTCTCGTTTATGCCCAGACGCAGGCGCCCGCGATCTTTGACGCCGCTTCCGTCAGGCCCTCGCGCGGGCGCGCGGCGGCTTCCGGCGGACAGAAGGGCGTTGAGGCGCCCGCCGCTTCCTTCGAAGTTAACGGACTTACCTTCACGGCCCGCAATCTGAACCTGTACGGTTTGATCGTGGAGGCTTACGGTCTGAAGTTCTGCCGCCCTCTCGCGGATGCGTGTCCCATGCTCTCCGGAGGCCCGTCCTGGCTGACCAAAGACACCTTCGATATTCAGGCGAAGGCACCTGCCGGCTCACCTGCGTACAACACCATACAGTTGCGAAACGCCGACGCGCCGCGTCTGCAGGAGATGCTTCGCCGGCTGCTCGCCGACCGCTTCCAGTTCAAAGCCCATACCGAAAAGCGCCAGCTCCCGGTGTACGCGTTCACCGTCGCAGCGGGCGGGGTCCGGATGAAGAAGGCATCAGACGGTGCAAAACCATCCGTCATCTTCAGGCCGGTGAATTCACCTGCCGGGCCGCAGTCAACCCAGGTCGTCGGGATCAATTCAACGGTTCAGGATCTTGCCGATCTTTACGCGAAGTTCATGGACCGTCCCGTGATCGATACGACCGGCCTCACCGGACGTATCGATTTCACGGTGGAATACGAAGCCGATCCTGACGCCACCGGCCCCTTTGCCGCTGTGACCTCGCCGGCGCTGTTCCAGGCATTTGAGCAGCAGGCAGGCCTCAAGCTGCGAGCCACGCAGGGAGCGGTCGACGTGCTGGTGATCGACAGCGCTTCCCATCCAGGCTCCGATTAATTAATCCCTCATTAATCAGAGGGCGTGACCTCACGCGCAGTTGAGTGAAATCCCGCAGTGCTCACGAGGCGGCATGCCACAGCCTGTACCGCCGGATGTGGCTTCTCCTCGACGTTCCATGCACTTGCGCGGACTCTGTTCTTCCGGCCCGGAACATGGCTCGGCAGTTGCACCCACGAGTCCGAAAGGATTCCCCGATTCAATGCGCAAAGTATTTCTTATAACCTCGCTTGCGGCCGGGAGCCTGATTCTGATTGCCCAGAGTAAGTCTCAGACTAACTCGGGTCTGGTCCCGATTCGAACGATTCTCACCGTGGAACATAAAGATTCTGCAACCACCCCTGCACTTACACTCGATGACCTGACAGCCTACGAGCAAAAGGACCGCCTGCGCGTAACGGATCTCGTCCCATTTACCGGCAACAACTCCGGGCTTGATTTGTTTCTTTTGATCGATGACGCATCCGGCAGCGCGAGCCTCGGTTCGCAGCTTAGCGATCTGCGGCACTTCATCCAGACACAGCCCGAGACGACAAACATCGGCCTCGGATATATGCACAACGGAACGGTCGATATCCTCCAGAAGTGCACGAACGATCATGAGGCGGTGGCGAAGAGCCTTCGTCTTCCCCTGGGCCTCGGCGGGCCTTCCCCCAGTCCATTTCTTTCCCTGAGTGAACTGATCAAAGAATGGCACGGGAAATCGGCCAGACGTGAGGTCGTTATGGTCAGCAGCGGCATCGATCCGCTCGGCGGCGTCGGTCCCATCAATCCGTATCTGGATGCGTCGATCGATGATGCGCAGCGCGCCGGGATTGTTGTGTATACGATTTACATGCCCGCAGCCGGTCATGCGGGTCACAGCTTCTTCCTCATTAACTGGGGACAAAATCATCTGGCGGAGTTGTCGGAAGAAACGGGCGGTGAAGCGCTCATGTCAGGGTTCAGCCCGTCGATCGCACTTGCCCCTTACCTGAATCAAATCGCCGCGGATCTCCAGCATCAATACAGAGCAACGGTTCTGATGAAGCCCGGAGCGAAGGGCAGCTTCGAGCCGGTGCGGTTCACGACCGAGCTTAACAACGCGTCGATTGTGTCGGCCTCGAGAGTTTACGTTCCTGCCGAAGGCAGCAAGCGGCTGGAATGAAGTCGTGTTCGGAGGATGATATGCGCAACGTTTCAAAGCTTCTGCTGTTCGCCGTCGCGCCCGTGTTCCTGTGGGGGCAGAGCACTGCTCCCGCGGGAGCGCCGGTGCAGGTCGTCATCACCGCGGCTCACCTTTACGGCGCGTCACGGATTCTGAACGCAGCCGACGTCACGGTTACCCGGAAATCCGAATCCGTGCCGATCTCGAGCCTGACTCCACTTCGCGACGAACATGCCGCCCTGCAGCTGTTTCTCCTGGTTGACAACTTCTGCAATTGCGAGCCTGGCAATAAGTTCGACGAACTGAGGAAATTCATCCACTCGCAGCCGCCGGCAACAGAGATCGGGGTTGCCTACATCCGCCAGGGAAAGCTCGACGTAACCGAAGCGCCGGGCGCCGATCGCGAACGCACCATGAAGGCACTGAATGCTCCAACCGGCGGCTCGCCGTCGAACCCCTTCCCCGCATTGACGAATCTGATCCGCAGTTTCCCTCAGGATGGATCGCGCCGCGCCGTCCTGATGATCACGAACGGCATCGAACCTTCCGCGCCGGAACCATGGCAGGATAAATCGACTGAAACTGCAATTGAAGCGGCGCAGGGCGCGGGCGTGACAGTCTTCGCCATCTATCACCCCGGTGCGGACTACGCTGCAACCGACTACTCGAAGATCTATGCCGGCCAGGTGCAGCTCGCGCACATCGCATACGAAAGCGGCGGCGAAGCTTATTTTCTCGGTTTCGGGCCGCTGCCTTCGCTGGCTCCGTTTCTCGGCGATATCGCCGACCATCTCGCCAATCAGTACCTGCTCGAATTTCTCGCGAAACCGGATCACACCGGAGGCGCGCTCGAAGACATCACGATCAAGAGCAGATACGGCGATGTGGATATCTCGGCGCCCGCCAAAGTGTGGGTGCCCGGCAAACCGGCCGCGATTCCGAAGAAGTCGATGTGAGCTGCGAAGGAGCGCGCTGTGATCGCCGTCGATAACGCAATCATCTCCACGGCCGCCCTCACGCGCCGCTTTGGCGATCTGGCAGCCGTCAGCGATCTGAATATAACGGTAGCCACGGGAACGATCTTCGGCCTCCTGGGACCGAATGGCGCCGGAAAAAGCACTCTGATCAAAATGCTTACTACCCTCCTGCCGCCCTCGAGCGGCACGGCACTGGTGGCAGGCTTCGACATCGTGAAGCACCCGCGGGATGTCCGGCGGCACATCGGATACGTATCGCAGATGCTCTCCGCCGATGGCGAACTCACCGGCTACGAGAACCTGCTGATTTCGGCAAAACTCTACGGACTCTCGCGGGCCGAGCGCGCGAGACGCATACGCCAGGCGCTCGCATTCATGCAGATCGAAGATGCCGGCCACAGGCTGGTGAAACATTACTCCGGCGGAATGATCCGGCGGCTGGAGATTGCCCAGTCGATGCTGCATCGGCCGCAGGTTCTGTTCCTCGATGAACCGACCGTCGGCCTCGACCCAGCTGCGAAGCACGCGGTTTGGGAGCGCATCTCCGGCTTGCGGCTGGAATTCGGAACGTCCGTTCTGATGACGACGCACGATATGGAAGAGGCCGATCATCTGTGCGACCGCATCGCATTCATGCATCAGGGAAAGGTACTGACGAGCGGATCTCCTCCCGAACTGAAGAACTCTCTCGGCCCGCACGCGAATCTGGACGATGTGTTCATTCACTATGCCGGCGCCTCCGTCAACGAAGGAGGGACATTGCGCGATGTTGCTCAGACTCGACTCACCGCCCGCCGGCTCGAATAACGCGGAGCCGGCTGTATTCTTCGAGCAGACGATTGCCGTCGCCGAGTCGGATATCCGAAAGCTGATCCACGATCCGGTCGAACTGCTCACTCGCATGGTGCAGCCGGTTCTCTGGCTGGTTGTATTCGGACAGGTGTTCGCGCGAACGAGAGCGATCCCCACGGGCGGCTTGCGGTATCTCGATTTCATGGCGCCCGGCGTTCTCGCGCAAAGCGTGCTGTTCGGGGCGATTTTCTACGGCATCTCGCTCATCTGGGAACGTGACCTCGGCGTTGTTCACAAATTTCTCGTGAGTCCGGCGCCGCGCATCGCGCTGGTGCTGGGCAGAGCCGTCTCGTCTGCCATACGCGGCTTGTGCCAGGCGCTGGTTGTCTATCTTCTCGCGCTGCTGCTTGGCGTTCAGGTGCGCTCCGAGCCGCAGGCGATCGCCGGCGTGATCGCTGTTGTCGCTCTCGGCGCCGCCACATTTTCAACTTTCTCTCTCATCGCCGCGTGCATCGTGAAATCGAGGGAACGGTTCATGGGAATCGGGCAGGTCCTGACGATGCCGCTGTTCTTCGCCAGCAATGCGATCTATCCGCTCGCGATGATGCCCGCATGGCTGCGCACTCTGTCTTCGGTCAATCCCCTGACGTATCAGGTGGACGCACTGCGATATCTGATGATCCGCCACGGGTCTCTCGAATTCGGTCTGGTCCGCGACTTCGGCGTGCAGTTGCTGGTTCTCATGTTCCTGATGACGATCGCCGCGAAGCTCTATCCCAACATCATTCGCTGACGACGGGATTCCGCCCGCCTTGCGTGATTTAACCCAATCGCTCCGGCGTCGCGGGGCAGATGCCTCGTCGAATCAACGTGACTGGTTGGCAGGGAGGATGCGCCACCTGGGGGCGGAGAACAGAAAGCCATGAAGCATCATGTTTTGCTATCTCTCTTTCCCGTGGTGCTCGCATCGTTCTGCGCGCCGGTTTCGGCCGCGGGCGATGGCAACTGGCCGCGGGAAATCGACAGGCACGGTATTCATCTCGTCATCTATCAGCCTCAGGTGGACTCCTGGAAAGACAACCGGATCGAAGCGCGGTCAGCTGTCATCGTCACGCGCGCGCAGGATCCGAAACAAATCTTCGGCATCGTTTCCATCAGCGCCAGAACTGAAGTGGACCGCGAGCAACGCCTGGTGTCGTTCGAAGACATCAGGATCAATGACGCCACTTTCCCCTCCGCGCTTTCACTCCAGCCAACTTTACTGAAAGCGATACGCGACAGCGTGCCGAACTGGCCCCAGCCCGTATCGCTCGATCGTCTTCTGGCGGATCTCGCCATCACGCAGGCCGAAACGAAAACCGAATCGACCGTTCTGAAAAATGATCCGCCCAAAATTTTCCTCAGCAAAACGCCCGCGGTCCTGATTCTTATCGATGGCGAACCGGCATATCGTCCCGTTGAGGGGACGCGCTACACGCGCGTCGTCAACACGCCGGCGCTGCTGCTGTTCGATTCCTCCGCCGGAAGATTCTATCTGGACGGCAATACCTGGTGGATGACATCGTCATCGCTGCAGGGTCCCTGGACCGCCGCGGCGAATCCGCCGAGCGATCTGAACGACATCCGGCAGCAGATGACCAGGAGCGACGAACCGGACGACACCGGCGCTGCGGCCGCAGCCGCTCCGGCGGGCAATCCCCCCGCCGTCTACGTGAGTACGACTCCGGCGGAACTGCTGGTAACGCAGGGCGAGCCCGCGTACGTGCCAATCCCCGGTACGAGTCTTCTCTACGTCACGAACTCCGATAACGACATTTTCATGGACACGAAGACTCAGCAATATTTCACCCTTCTCTCGGGCCGCTGGTTCCGTGCGAAGTCCTTCGAAGGATCCTGGGAATGGGTGGCGGGAGAGCAGTTGCCAGGTGACTTCGCCCGCATCTCCCCCACAAGCCCCAAAGGAGCTGTACTGGCATCCATTCCCGGCACCGAACAGGCGCGCGAGGCCGTGATTGCCAATCAGATTCCACAAACGGCCACCGTTCGTCGCGATGAGGCGAAGCTGCAGGTGCAGTACAGCGGCCCCCCTCAATTCCGCCCGATTGAGGGCACCAGCATGCGATACGCAACGAACACCTCGTCAGAGGTCATCTATGCCTCCGGTCGCTATTACGCCATGGATGTTGGAGTCTGGTTCGTCGCCGATAATCCGGACGGTCCGTGGGCCGTGGCCGATATGATTCCCTCGGAGATCTACACGATTCCTCCCAGTTCACCGCTCTATCACGTTCGTTACGTCTATGTCTACGGCGCGACTCCGGACGTCGTGTACGTCGGTTACACTCCCGGATATCTCGGCGCCTTCGTTTCCGGTGGCGTGGTCGTATTCGGCACTGGCTGGCGCTATCCCGGCGTCTTCTGCGGCGACTTCTGGTGTGGATGGCCGTGGACCTGGGGATTCAGCTTCCATTTCAGCTATTGGGGCGGCGGCTGGTTCTGGCGGCCGGTGCATCGATTCTGGTGGTATCACCCGACGCCGGTTTTGCACCGCGTTTTCACCGAACACTGGAGTCCGCGAGGACGCATTCCGAATAGCGCCTGGATTCGCGGAAACGTGGACGCTTACAGCCGCTGGCCCGGAAACGTGATTCAGCAGCGCAATTTCCAGCCGCGGGGAAGAACGTTGCCAGGCACAACGCGCCCGGATCTGTACGCCGGCAGGGATGGCCAGGTTTATCAGCACCGCAACGATGGCTGGTATCAGCAGAACAAGTCCGGCCAGTGGCAGAAAGTTCCTTCCAATCCGAGGCTCAATCAGCAGCGCGATTCGCGCTCGCTCGGCCAGTCCCGCCAGCGTGAATTCGAGAATCGGGGCCAGTCTCCGGGCATTCCGAGAACCACGGCGCCGCGGCGAAACGAACCGCCTGCGCGAACCGCGCCCACACGGCCGGCGCCTGCGCCTTCGAAACAAGCGCCTCCTGCGAGGACGCCCACTCCGCCTCAGCGCCGCGGGCGGTGAGCGGCGGTTCCATTCGCACAATAAAGGGCGGGGCTTCGGTCCTGCCCTTTCCTTTCCGGCCGGCCCGACGCGCCGGCCTACTTGTTTTCGCGTGGGAAATAGGCGTCACCCAGATACTGCCCCAGCATCCGGTTCGTATTGAAGAATGACGCATTCACCGAAATCACGGAACGCATGATCTCCGCATACGCCGTTCCGTTGCGCCGATACATCGGCAGGATGACGGATTCGAGTTTGTCATAGAGGGAGGCGCTTTCCCGAACAGAATCCGGCATCGCGTCGCGCTCGCCGATGGCCCAGCCGGTCAGCCCTTCATGGCAGCCTTCCACCCACCAGCCATCGAGAACGCTGAGACTTGGAATTCCATTGAGGGCTGCCTTCATCCCGCTCGTTCCCGAGGCCTCATGCGGACGCAGCGGCGTGTTCAGCCAGAGATCCACGCCGCTCGTGAGAAAGCTCGCCAGCCCGATCTCGTAATTGTTCAGATAGACCACGCGGACGTCCGATCCCGCAAGAGCCGCCGCCGCGCCAAACACGCGCCGGATCATTTCCTTGCCGCTTTCGTCCTGTGGATGCGCTTTTCCGGCGTACAGAATCTGCACGGGGCCAACATTCCGTCCGATCCGGCGCAGGCGGTCGATATCGGAGAAGATCAGGTCAGCCCGCTTGTATGCGGCGGCGCGGCGCGCGAAACCGATCGTGAACACGTTCTCCTGCAGCGCAACGCCATACCGCTTCGCGATCTCCGCCAGCATTCGCTGTTTTGCCTCGCGGTGGGCCGCCTCAATTTCGGCGAGCGGAATCCGGATCGCGTATCGCAGGTCCAGATTGTCATAACGCCAGCCCGGAAGAAACCGGTCAAACAGGCTGCGGAAGGGCGGGGATGTCCACGAGCCGGCGTGCACGCCATTGGTGATGGCGTGAACCGGATACTGCGGGAACATGCTCGCCGAGATCTCGCCGTGCAGCATGGCGACTCCGTTGATGAATCGCGAGAATCGCAGCGCGAGAAACGTCATGTTCAGCAGGTCGTCGCGCATGCACTGCGTGGCGCCGAGAAGCTCCGCCGGCCCCGGCCCCAGAATCGCCCGCACGAACGGACACGGAAACTTGTCATGACCGGCCGGCACCGGCGTGTGAGTTGTGAAAACGCAGCGGCGTCGAACCGCCTCCACTTCCCTTTCTCCCGCGCGTCCCCCGCCGGCGATGCGTTCGAGCAGGCCGATGGCGAGAAGCGCCGCGTGCCCTTCGTTCATGTGATAGCTGCTGATGTTGGTGTATTCGAGCTCATCCAGCAATTCCGCGCCGCCGAGCCCGAGCACGGCTTCCTGCATCAGGCGATAGCGCTGGTCGCCGCCGTATAGTTCGTTGGTGAGCGTCCGATCGTATTCGGTGTTCTCCGGCAGATCGGTGTCGAGCAGGTATACCGGAACGATGGCGCCGGAGATGCCTTTCACCCGGTATCGCCACGCGGTGATCATCACGGCGCGGTCCTCCAGACGAACCGATACCCGGACGTTCGTCGGTTCCGCAAAATCCGCCGGCTTCCAGCGCTCCGGCTCACCCGTCTGATTTCCGTTCGCGTCGAGGTGCTGCCGGAAATAACCGAAATGATGCACGAGCGTGATTCCGATCATCGGAATTTCGAGATCCGCCGCGGACCGCAGCATGTCCCCGGCAAGCACTCCCAGGCCTCCGCTGTAAGTGGGGATCTCCGATTGAAGGGCGATCTCCATTGAGAAGTAAGCGATTCTTGTTCTGGAAGGGTCATCGATTCCGGCAGAGGCCATACAACGAAGCCGGGCAACGCGGGGGCCAACTCTTCGCGCGAACGTGCGCGCGTTTGCGGATTCGCCGCGAACTGTCATGCGTGTGGTCACGTCACATCGGCGGCAGAACCGCGTGATTTCGCGCAGCGAAGCTGCATTTGCAAGGCTCAGCAGGGGAGCCCCCAGGGCTACCGGCGTGCATGTTGTATGGCATGCTTCCGGCCCGCAGCGCAATCCCCGGCGGCTTTTTGATCGCGATTGCCCTTCTGCAGGCGGGTATCCGGCCGCCCGCTGTGGACCCCGGGACGTGGCTGCGAAACCACCTCGAAGCCGGCCGGCTGGAAGATCTCCGCTGGCCGGGCTTCGCCCGTGATCGCGCTGCGCTCCGGCAATTCTATGAGGCGAACGGATTCAACCCTGCATGGATCCAGGGCAATCAACCCACTTTCCAGGCGATTTCGCTGATCTCCTCGATCCGCGCGGCAGGCACGAAAGGCCTCGATCCCGAAGATTACGATGGCAGCCGCTGGGCCGCGCGTCTCGACGAGATTGCGGGCGTGGGAACGGACGCCGTCGCGCTCTCTCGCTTCGATCTGGAATTGACCATCGCCGCGATGCGCATCGTTTCCGATCTGGATTCCGGCCGCGCCAATCCTGGTATTTTCCGTTTCGATTCCGATGTTCGTGGCAGCGCCAAACTGGCGAACTGGGTCCGCGCCAGACTGCAATTCGCCGCCGACACCCCGGACGCAATTCCCGCCGCGCTCCGAAGCCTCGAGCCGCCGTTTCCTGCTTACCGCCAGACAGAAGCGGCGCTCGCGCGCTGCCGAACTCTCCTGGCGGGCGGTCAGCCTGCGCCTTTCCCGGTATCGAAGCGCCCAGTGAAGCCGGGCGACCCGTATCCAGCCGCACCGCAACTGTATGCATTTCTCCAGCGGCTCGGCGACGCCCCGCAGAGTGGCGCCGTGCCGGCCGATTACTCCGGCGTACTCGTGACCGCCGTGATGCGCTTTCAGGAACGACACGGCCTTGCGCCGGATGGAGTTCTGGGCGCCGCCACGTTCCGCGCCCTCAATGCGCCCATCGCGCAGCGCGTGAAGCAGATTGAGCTCACGCTCGAACGCTGGCGCTGGCTCCCGCGGCAATTCGATCATCCGCCGCTGATCGTGAATATCCCGCAATTTGAACTGGCCGCGTTCGACAGCGATAACCGCGTCGCGCTGCACATGAAAGTGATAGTGGGAAAAGCCTGGGGCCACAAGACGCCGATCTTCGCGGCGCAGATGGGCTCGGTAATTTTCCATCCCTGGTGGGAAGTGCCCGACAGTATCGCGCGCAACGAGCTGCAGCCGAAGGCGGATGAGGACCCTGGGTATCTCGCCCGTAATCATTACGTGATTGTTCCGGCGCCCGATGGCGGCACGCGTATTCGCCAGAGGCCAGGCCCGGATAACGCGCTCGGGGCGATCAAATTCGTCTTTCCGAACCGCTATGACGTCTATATGCACGGCACTCCGGCCACGGAGCTGTTCTCCAAAACGCGCCGCGATT
>CAZPZE010000140.1:0-6646 GCA_964590625.1 uncultured Solibacteraceae bacterium | reverse complement strand
CCCGGTCGCGGTTCAGGAGGAATAAGCGGTGAAGCTCAGGCATTTCCTGCTTCCTGCGGTGCTGCTGGCCGCGGCGCATGCTGCGACGATTCATAAGTCGGATTTTGGGGAACTGGCGGACGGCACGGCGGTCGCGCTGTTCACGCTTTCGAACGGCAAGGGAATGGAAGCATCGATCACGACCTGGGGAGGCGCGCTGGTTTCGCTGAAAACGCCGGACCGCACGGGCAAGATGGGCGATGTGGTGCTCAGCTACGACAATGCCGCGGAGTATGAGAAGGGGAAGGCGTATTTCGGCGCGCTGATCGGGCGGTACGGAAACCGCATCGGGCATGCGCAGTTCACGCTTGATGGAAAAACCTATCATCTGGCGAAGAACGATGGCGATAATTCGCTGCATGGCGGCACGCGCGGATTCGATAAGCATGTGTGGACAGCGCGCGAACTGCCGGGCGGCGCGCTGGAACTGCAGCTTGTGAGCAAGGATGGCGATCAGGGCTATCCTGGGACGCTGACGGCGACCGTGACGTATACGCTGACCGACAACAACGTGCTGCGAATTCGCTATCAGGCGACGACCGACAAGCCGACAGTCGTGAACCTGACGAATCATTCGTATTTCAATCTGAAAGGCGATGGCGATATTCTGGGCCATCTCGTGATGCTGAATGCGGATAAATACACGCCGGTTGATTCGGGGCTGATTCCAACCGGCGAATTGAAGCCGGTGGATGGGACTCCGTTCGATTTCCGCAGACCGCGGACACCGGGCGAGCGGATTAATCAGCCGGACGAGCAACTGAAGCTCGGCCATGGCTACGATCATAACTGGGTGCTGAACCGGGAGGGTCCGGGGCTGAGTCTGGCGGCGCGGATCGAGGAGCCGGGCGTTTCGGGGCGCGTGATGGAGATCTACACCGATCAGCCGGGGATTCAGTTCTACACGGGGAATTTTCTGGATGGAACGGAGAAGGGGAAGGGCGGAAAGGTTTATCAGCATCGAGCCGGATTCTGCTTCGAGACGCAGCATTTTCCGGATTCGCCGAACAAGCCATCGTTCCCCTCGACCGCGTTGCGGCCGGGGCAGAAGTACGATACGACGACGGAGTTTCGGTTCTCGGCTAAGTAGAGTTGGGCTGAACAGAAAGCGGCCGGCGAATCAATCCCCTCAGATGGATTCGCCGGCCGTTGAAGCCAGTCGTCGATATCGCCCCGCTTACTTCGCGGCGGCGAGGACGGGCTTCCAGGCTCCCGCGGACTGCTGCGCGCGAGCCACAACTTCGGGAGTCAGTTTCGAAACGAGCGCGGCGCGCTGCTTTTCGGAAACCTTCTCCTGATACCGCGCAGCGACGTCAGACCAGAAGAGCGCCTGCTCGGCATCCGCTTCGACGCCGGTACCGTGCGCGTACATGATGGCCAGAGCCGCTGCCGCTTTTCCGTAGCCCTGATCGGCGGCTTTCCGGCACCAGGCGTATGCCTGAACGTCGTCCTTCTTTTCGCCGCCCCTGCCCTTTGCGATCATCTGGGACAGGTTGTATTCGGCAGGCGCGATGCCTTTCTCGGCGGCGCGGCGATACCAGATGGCGGCGGCGCGCTCATCCTGCGGGACGCCGTATCCTTCTTCGAACAGCCGTCCGATGCCGTATCCGGCGAGGGGATCGCCCTGGTCGGCGGCCGCTTCGTACCAGCGCATGGCTTCGCCGTAATCCTGCTGAACGCCGACGCCCTTCTGGAACATCAGGCCCAGCTGGAACTCTGCCTGACCGTTACCCTTCGCGGCGGCCGATTGAAAAAGCTGCACTGCCTGCTGGATATCTTTGTCGACGCCCAGGCCGCGGAGGTACATAATGCCGAGATTCGCCTGGGCGTTGGCGTCGCCATTTTCGGCCATGGGGGTCCAGATTTTGATTGCGGTCGCGTAATCGCCGGCGGCGAATGCGGCCATACCGGGATGGCCCGGAGGGGTCGCCGGGGCAGCTAACCCGAATGTTGTCAATGTGAGGAAGAATGCGGTCACCGTCAGAGCTTTCATTGTTTCCCCTTCTGTAGTAGTGTAAATTTCCGTAAACTGCTCTTTACGATTGTTTACATTACTCCCTTTTTTGCCCGAACGCAATCCCCCTGTAAGCATTTGTAAAACCAGTCCGGTAGCAGGTGGGTGGAGGCCGATGGCACACCGGGCAGAAATCGACTGGGATCAAAAGCCCGCGAACCTCATATCGACTGCCTGCGTAATCACCGGCATGCCTGTGAAGTTTCGCGCTGCGATTGTCTTCCTGCCGCTATTCGCCCTGTGCTGCCTGGGACAGACGTTGCCCGAGAGTCCGGCGTTTGATGCCGCGTCCATCCACGATTCCGCCGGAAACGTGCGGACGGAATTCGTTACTTCGCCGGGTTCGCTCACCATCCGAAACGCTGACCTGATCGATGTTGTGACCTGGGCATACGATATCGGGCAGCAGCAGGTCTCGGGCCCGGACTGGCTGAAGCGGACTGCCTTCGACATCGTGGCGAAATCGGAAAAGGGCGGCGACGACGATCAACTGCGGCTGATGCTGCGCCGGCTGCTGGCGGATCGTTTCGGATTGGTGGCGCACTTCGAACAGAAAGAGATGTCCGCCTACGTCCTGACCGTGTTGAAGGACGGGCCGAAGTTCAAAGAATCGACCGACGAGGGGCGGCCGGAGTTCACTAATGCCACTGGCGGGATGATCATCGCTCACCGTGCAACCATGGCGGCTTTGGCCAACAAGCTGTCTGGTCCAGCTCGGCGCCCGGTGATCGATGAGACCGGGCTCAAAGGCAAGTACGAGATTCGAATCGATATCAGCGGATTCCTCCAGGCGAGCGTGAACGACGCGCCTGATTCGGACGAGGTGTTGTCGATCCTTTTCAGCGCCATTCCGGCGCAGCTTGGGCTGAAGCTCGAGTCAAAGAAGGAAAATGTGAGGCTCCTTGTGGTGGATCACATCGCGGAGCAGCCGACTGTGAACTGATTCAGCGTCCAGAGGAACCGAAGCCGCCTTCGCCGCGGCGGGAGTCGGAGAGCTCGTCGTGTTCCACCCACTCGACGGCTTCATAGCGCGCGATCACCATTTGGGCGATGCGGTCGCCGGGCTGGATTTCGAAGGTGTCGCGGCCGAGGTTCTGGAGGATCACGCGGATTTCACCGCGATAGCCGGGGTCGATGGTCGCCGGGCTGTTCGGAAGCGTGATGGAATGCTTGAGCGCGAGGCCGCTGCGCGGGCGAATCTGCGCTTCGAAACCGGGCGGAAGTTCGATCGCGAGACCGGTGGGGACGAGCTTTGTTTCGTGGGGCGCGAGCGTCACGTGTTCCACCGCGTGCAGGTCCATACCGGCGTCTTCTTCGGGTCCGTGAGCGTAGCGGGGAACAATGGCGTCTTCACGCAGACGCCGGATTCGGAGGCGATGCAGGGTCAATCGATTATGATAACCGTTTGACCAAAAGAGTCCTCACGATTGCGCCGCTGCCGCCTGAAAAGAGCGCGTATGCGCTGGCGCGTTACAGCCGTTCCGCCGATTCGATTCGTCAGTCGATCGAATGGGTGAAGACGCATAACTCGCAGCAGTTTCTCGAGAGCTTTTATTTCCAGTACGGGCATCAGTCGATTGCGGACCTCGGGCATACGGCGGTGTGCTTTGAGGGCGTGAGCGAACTGGCGGCGAGCGAGATCGAAGACGAAGTGCTGTGGGATGGGCAGGCGAAGTCTTCGCGCTATCAGGATTTTTCGAAGGGCGGATTCATCACGCCGCCGGAGTTCGATGAGGCGCAGGCGGCGGAATACCGGATGGCGGGCGATGCGCTGATTGCAGCTTACAAAGACATTCATGCGCGCCTCGATGCGCATCTGCGGGAGAAACTGCCGCGGCCGGAATCGATGAAGCCGGAGGCGTACGCGCGCAACATCGCGGCGCGGGCGTTTGATGTCGCGCGTTATTGCCTGTTCTGGGGCGTGCCGACGAATGTGGGTCAGGTGACCAGCATCCGCACGCTCGAAAAGCAGATCAAGCGGCTGCGTGTATCGGAATTTGCGGAAGTGCGCGAGTTGGGACAGGAGATTGCGGAAGCCTGCGCGGCGCCGCCGGCGTGCGTGTGGGACGAGGCGATCGCCGATCCGATCGCGCCGACGCTGGCGCGGCATGCGGAGCCCGATGAATACATCCGGCAATCGCACGCGGATCTGGCGGCGTGGGCATCGCAGAATCTGACGGTGCCCGCGCACACCGCGCCGCGAGTGGATCTGCTGAAGCCGGATGATGTGCTGACGGAAATCGCGGCGACACTGCTCTATCCGGTTTGCTCGCATTCGTTTCGGGCGCTGTATGAAACGCTGCGCGGCTGGAGCGCGGCGCGGCGAGGCGAAGTGCTCGATGTGGCGCTGCGTTCGCGCGGATCGCGCGACGATTTTCTGCGCGGATTTCGCGGCGGCCAGTACTGCTTCGACATGCTGATCGATATCGGGGCATATCGCGACATGCACCGCCACCGGCGCTGCCATCAGTACCGGCAGGCGTATTCGGGCGAGCACGGTTATGAGTCGCCGGCGGCGCTGGCAGAGGCCGGCGCGCAGGATGCTTACGATTCCGTAATGGCGCGGACCTTCGCGGCGATGCGGAGCCTGCCGGATCCGGGGCGCCAGTATTTGCTGCCCTTCGGCGCGCGCTCGCGCTTCCTTTTTAAGATGGATTTCGCGGAAGTGGAGTACATTGCGCGCGTCCGCAGCGGCGTGAAGGGGCATTTCAGCTATCGCGATGTGGCGTGGCAGATGAAGCAGCGCGTCGATGAGCTCGAACCAGAGCTCGGGCGGCTGTTGCAGGCGACCCCTCCGTGGCTGGAAGACCCTCTGAAGCGCTGAAACGCGATTTTTACGGATCTTCCATACATTTTTCCTCGTATGGAAGAATATGAAAATGTCTCGCCTATCTTTGAGAACACCGGGCGCGAGAACGGCGGCCGTGGCATTTGCCGCGTTTGTGCCCGTTCTCGCCAGCGCGCAGCAGACGCCAAAGCTCGAATATGAGGCCGCGTCGATCCGGCCCGCGCAGCAACTGGACGCCAGCGTCAAGATCGGCCTGCATACGGATGGCTCGCAGCTTCGCTTCGACTATCTTTCGCTGCGGGATTGTATTCGCATTGCCTGGCAAATCAAGGATTTTCAGGTGGTCGGGCCCGATTGGGTCGCCTCCGACCGCTACATTATTACCGCCAAGCTTCCGGAAGGCAAGTTCAGCGAGGATCAGCGGCGCGAAATGCTGCGTAATCTGCTGATCGAACGCTTCGGGCTGAAGTTTCACAACGACAAGAAAGAGTTCAATGTTTACGCGCTCGAGCTGGGAAAGAACGGCCTGAAACTGAAAGAGACGCCGCCGGAGGCTTCCGATGCCGCGCCTGCAAAGGGTGTGGATGTGAGCGCGAGCGGCAGCGCCGCGGGGGTGTATGTCGATATGGGCGGCGGTTCTTATTACAGCTTCGCGAATGACAAGCTGATCGGTCACAAACTGACGATGACGCGGATCGCGGATACGCTCAGCTACTACACGGATAAGCCAACCGTGAATGAGACCGAACTGCCGGATGACAAGGCATATGACTTTTCGTTCGATATTTCGCCAGACGATTACCGGGTGATGCTGATTCGTTCCGCGATTCGCGCGGGCGTGACGCTGCCGCCCGAAGCGCTGCGGCTGGCGGACGCACCGACCGATTCGCTGTTCAGCGCGCTCGATGCGGCGGGGCTGAAACTGGAAGCGAAGCGCGCGCCGCTGGATGTAATGGTTGTCGATTCGGCGAACAAGACGCCGTCTGAAAACTGAAGTTTGTCCGGGCGGAGTGTGGACTCATACACTCCGCCGCTTCTTTTGCTCCGAAACTCCTGCATCATCTCCCGCCCCTCGGGCATCGTTAAGACATGCCCAACACCAAAGCCTACGCCGCGCATGCGGCTAAAGCCCCTCTTGCGCCCTTTTCTTTCGATCGCCGCGCGCCAGGCGATTACGATGTCGCGATCGATATCAGGTTCTGCGGGATCTGCCACACCGACATTCACCAGACCCGCGATGAATGGGGCGAAGGGATGTATCCGATGGTGCCGGGGCATGAGATTGCCGGCGTCGTCACATCGGTTGGGAAGCACGTAACGAAGTTCAAGCCGGGCGATCACGTGGGCGTTGGCTGCTTCGTCGATTCCTGCCGGACGTGCGCGGAATGCAAGCGCGGCGAGGAGCAGTACTGTTCGGTTGCGACGGTTTTCACCTACGCGAGCGCGGACAAGGAGGGGCGTCCGACTTACGGCGGTTATTCCGACAGGATTGTGGTCGATGAAAACTACGTGCTGCGAATTCCGGACAATTTGTCGCTCGATGGCGCGGCGCCGCTGCTTTGCGCGGGCATCACTCTGTATTCGCCGCTGAAGCATTGGGGCGCGGGGCCGGGGAAGAAGGTCGGAATCATCGGACTTGGCGGCCTGGGGCACATGGGCGTCAAGCTGGCGCATGCGATGGGCGCTGAAGTGACGGTGTTCAGCCAGTCGCTGAAGAAGCAGGCGGACGGGAAGCGCCTGGGCGCGGATCATTTCTATGCGACGTCCGATCCGGCGACTTTCGAAAATCTGCGGAAACAGTTCGA